>NZ_JAAOQS010000029.1:0-85472 GCF_011603105.1 Rhodococcus sp. A14
CCGCAGTGCGCTTGCCGCCCTCGGCGACACTCGGATCGAACGAGCCCGATCAGTGCATCATGACCGTGGGGGCACCTTCCGCCTCGAGCTGCGGGTTGACCGACTTCTTGCGCGGCAGCAGGAACGCCGGGATGAGCGTCAACGCGATCAGCACGGTGGCGACCAGGAACGTGTTGCCGAACGCATCGGCGGCCTGACTCAGGACCTGGTCCACCATCCCGGGAGGCTCCTGCGCGGCGACCTCGGGCACGTGCTGCATCGCGACCGTCTGGCTGTCGAGACCGCGATCGAGCAACTGGTTGGTGAGGACCACCGACATGACGGCGGTACCGATCGAACCCGCGGTCTGCTGGACGATGTTCATCAGCGTGGAACCGCGCGCGACCTGCTCGTTGGACAGCGTGACGATCGCTGCGGTCATCAGCGGCATCATCGTGCAGCCCATGCCCATGCCCATCACGAACAGCGCACCCATCAGCAGCCAGGTCGGTGAGTCCGACGCCACCTGCGTGAAGACGCCCAGACCGATCAGGATCAGCGGCAGACCCGTCAGCACGATCTTGCCGGGCCCGATCTTGTCGACGAGACGTCCGGCCACCGGCATGGTCAGCATCGCGCCGATACCCTGCGGCGCCATCAGCAGACCAGCGGCAAGCGTGGTGTGCCCGCCGACCTGGATGAAGTAGCTGGGAAACAGCAGACCGGCACCCATGAACGCGACGATGAACAGCGACGTCGTGATGACCGCGACCGACAGCTGCCGGTTCTTGAACAGATGCAGGTCGATCAGCGGGTGATCCTTGCGGAGCGCGTGGAACACGAACGCGACGATCAGCGCCAAGCCGACCGCACCGGGCACGAGCACGCGAGCCGAAGCAACGGTCCCCACCTCCGGGATGGACGACACACCGAACAGGAACAGAGCCAGACCCGGCGACAGCAGCAGCATGCCGAGGAAGTCGAAGGACTCGGACGGCGACGCGTTGTCGGACGGCAGGATGATGAACGCGGCGGCCAGGGCGATGACGCCGATGGGCAGGTTGATCAGGAAGATCCAGTGCCAGCTCGCCGCCTCGATCAGCCAGCCACCGAGGATCGGACCACCGATGGGGCCGAGCAGCATGGGGATTCCGAGAACCGCCATGACCCGGCCGACACGGTCGGGGCCGGCCGCCTTCGTCATGATCGTCATGCCGAGCGGCATCAACATGCCGCCGCCGAGGCCCTGCAGGACGCGGAAGCCGATGAGCGACGTGATGTCCCACGCGAAGCTACACAGCACCGAGCCGAGCACGAACAGCACGAGCGCCGTCATGTAGAGGCGCTTGGTGCCGAATCGGTCGGCCGCCCACCCGGTGACGGGGATGACGGTGGCCAGGGCGAGCGTGTACGCGGTCATCGTCCACGCGACGGTGGCGTACGTGGTGTCGAACTCCGTGGCGAACGTCGGCAACGCGACGCTGACGACGGTGACGTCGAGGATCGACATGATGGCACCGAGCACCACCACGGACGCGATCTTGAGGACCGTGCCGTCGAGCTTGTCGGGCGCCGCGTTCGCGGCGGTCGGCGATGTCATCCGAGTATCTCCTGATTGAGTTCTCGCAGGGACTCCCCCGCGAGGATCGGTTGTAGTGCCTCGATCAGCCGAGTCCGCTCGATCTCCGGAACCCGCCATGCGAACCGTCGCAACTGATCACGCTTGCATTCGATGTGCTGGGTAGCGACCTTATGTCCGGCCTCCGACAAGGAGACCCGCTTGACCCGCCGGTCGCGTTCGTCCTCCCGGCGAACGACCAGACCCAGTTTCACGAGTTGATCGACGTTCCGACCCGCTGCGGCCACCGAGAGCCGCAACCGCTCGGCCACCTCGTTGATCGGAAGTGGCTCACCGTGCTGAACCAGCGCGAAGAGCATGCGCACCTGCGAAAACGTGAGGTCCAGTTCGATGAGGTTGTCCATCGACTCCGACTCCCCCGCACTCAACAGTTGGGTGAAGAAGTCGTTGAGTAGTTCGAAGAGAAGATCAGGAGATTTGTCGGGCACCCTCGAATGCTAGCGCTCATGCAACTATTGCCCAAGGGCAACTATGACGCAACCGAATAAATGGTGTCAGGTATCACATCCCCCGGCGGCAGCCTGGACCTGCGGGTTCAGTCCTGGACGAGCACCGCTTTACCCAGCACGAGGCCTGCCTCGAGGTCACGCAGTGCGTCCGCGGCCCGCTCGAGGGGATACCGCGAGGTGACCACGGGACGCAGTCCGCGTTCGACATGCCGGATCAACGCGGCATGCACCTCTTCCAGCGCAGTCGGTTCGGTCCGGATGAACTCACCCCACGCCGCACCCACGATGCTGATGTTGCGGAACAGCACCCGGTTCACCTTCACCTCGGGGATCGTCCCTCCCGCGAAACCGATCACGACCAGCCGGCCTTCCGGGGCCAGCACCCGGACGGCCTCGTCGAACGCGTCGCCGCCGACCGGGTCGACCACGATCTGCGCGCCGCGGCCGCCGGTCAGCTCACGGACCCGGGCGCCCCAGCCGTCGCCGAGGCGGACGACCTCGTCGGCCCCCAGTTCGCGCAGGAAGTCGTCGGCCCCGTCCCGGCGCACCACCGCGATCACGCGGGCGCCGTGCGCCTTCGCCAACTGGATGGTGGACGTTCCCACCCCACCCGCCGCGCCGAGGACGACGACGGTTTCGTCTGCCCGCAGCCGAGCCCGGCGCTCCAGCGCGAATTCCATCGTCTGATAGTTGATGATCAGCGACGCCGCTTCGTCGAAATCCAGGATCGACGGGATGGGCAGCACCTGCGCCGGCGGCACCGCGACCCGTTCGGCGTAACCGCCGACCTGCGACGCCGCGAGCACCCGGCGACCGGGCTCGAACCCGCTGCCTGCCGGTGCGGACACCACGACACCCGCGACTTCGGCACCGGGAACGAACGGCAACTCGGGGCCCAGCTGATATTTGCCGTAGCTGATCAGCAGGTCGGGGAAGCACACACCGCTGGCCTTGACGTCGATCAGGACGAGTCCGTCGGCCGCTGGTTCGGGGATGTCCTGCAGCGTCATGCCGCCCGGCCCCGACAGCTCCGTCACCACCACTGCGCGCATGCTCGAAACATTAGACGCGCAGGGGTGGCGAGAGGCGTCAACGAGCGAACAGCCGCTTCCGCCTGCGGGCGACGGAGACCAGCTCGACCGTGTCGGTCATCTTGACGCGGGGCCGGCCGGACCCCGCCGCGCGGCCGGTCTCCGCCTTGTCGATCGCACGCCAGCCGGGGAAGCCGATCTGTTCCGGCTGGCGTCGCTCGATCAGCTTCTTCACGTCCTTGCGGGTGCCGACCGTGCCGAGGAGCTTTCCGGCCTCGAAATCCGCGAGCAGCGACGACACCGTCTCCTTCGCGCACGCCTTGTTGGTGCCGATTACGCCGCTGGGACCACGCTTGATCCATCCGGTCACGTACACCCGGTCGGTGACCCGGCCGTGCTCGTTGGGGATCACGCCGCGCATCTCGTCGAACGCGACACCGCCGACGGGATTGCCGCGGTACCCGATGGAACGCAGCACGAGCGAGGTGTCAAGCGAGCCCTCCTCGCCCCGAGCCCGGGCGGACAACGCGCCGGACTCGTCGACCACCAGTTCGTTGCGTCCGTAGCGCAGGGCCTCGGCCTTGCCGGATCCGGTGACCTCGAGCGGCGACGCCAGGTAGCGGAACACGATGCGCTTGTGACCGGGCCGCGGGGCACGCTGCGCGAACTCCCGTGCCAGCCGGACCTTCATCGCGGTGGCCGGATCGTCCAGCAGTGCCTCACTGGCCGGGTCCAGGTCGAGGTCGGCGTCGTCGATGACGACGTCCACGTTCTCGAGGTCGCCGAGCGCCAGGAACTCGGGGTTGCTGTAGGCGGCCTGCGCGGGCCCGCGGCGGCCGAGGAGCACGACCTCCTCGATGTTGCTGCGCCGCAGCGCGGCGAGGGCGTGATCGGCGATGTCCGTCCGCTCCAGCTCCTCGACGTTCATCGTGAGGATGCGGGCCACGTCGAGCGCGACGTTGCCGTTGCCGACGATCACCGCGCGCTTCGCGGACAGGTCGAACGTGCGCTCCGCGTAGTCCGGGTGGCCGTTGTACCAGGCCACGAACTCGGTGGCAGCGTGCACGCCGGGAAGGTCCTCACCCGGGATTCCCAGACGCCGGTCGCTCGACGCCCCGACGGCGTAGATGACGGCGTGGTGATGCTCCAGCAGCTCGTCGTGGGTGACGTGCTTGCCGACCTCGACGTTGAGGTGGAACTCGAAGTTCGGCCGGTCGAGGCTCCATTCGAACATCCGGGTCACCTCCTTGGTGCCGGGATGGTCGGGTGCGACACCGGCGCGGACGAGTCCCCACGGGGTCGGGAGCTTCTCGAACATCTCGACCTCGACGTCCGAACGTTCGAGCAGTTCACCCGCCGCGTAGCAGGCCGCGGGGCCGGCGCCGACGACGGCGACCCGGAGTGTGCCGAGGTCACGGCGCGGCGGAGTCGCCGGCGTGAGGGGGATCCACCCGGTCGGCATCGGGTTGGTCGTGTAGTACTCGGCGTTGATCTCCTTGTAGCGGGTGAGCGAACCGATGAGCTTGTCTTCCGGGAAGATCGCGTCGACCGGACAGGCATCGACGCAGGCCCCGCAGTCGATGCAGGTTTCCGGGTCGATGTGCAGCATCTCGGTCTGCGCGAATTCCCGCTCCTCCGGTGTCGGATGGATGCAGTTCACGGGGCATGCGGAGACGCAGCTCGCGTCGTTGCAGCACGCCTGGGTGATGACATATGCCATTGCGGTTTCCTCACACCTGTCCGGACCATCGAACTCGTTTATGTTACACGTAGTAACAGTTATATGAACTGTACTGAGAATCGCGTCCGCAAACAAGCACCGGCGCCGGATGGAAGAATCAAAGCTCCGTCCACGAGCGAAGGAACCGCATCTTGGCACTCGACCTACCCCTCGCCGCTCCCCCCGCACGCGGCCGCTTCTTCGAGACGTCCTGGCCGGTCCGCACCGGCGACATCGATGCCGCCAAGCGCCTCCGTCTCGACGGGATCGCGCGCTATCTGCAGGACGCCGGTCTGGACAACCTCGACGCGGTCGACGCCGCCGACAGCCACCCGCTGTGGATCGTCCGGCGCACCGTCATCGACGTCGTGCGGCCCGCGGTGTGGCCCGAGCGGGTGCACCTGCGGCGCTGGTGCTCGGCACTGTCGACCCGTTGGACGAACATGCGGGTCCAGATCGAGGGTGAGGCGGGCACGCTCATCGAGACCGAAGGTTTCTGGATCCACATCAGCGGCGAAACGGGAATGCCCACCCGCATCGACGACGGGTTCATCGAACGCCTCGGGGAATCGGCGGACGAACACCGGCTCAAGTGGAAGCGGTGGCTCGTCGAGAATGCTCCGGCCGCCGACGAGGACGGCATCGTGGACACCGAGTTCGTCCTGCGCCGCACCGACATCGACCCGTTCGACCACGTCAACAACGCCGTCTACTGGCAGGCCGTCGAAGAACTGCTCGCCGACCACGAGCATCCGGGCGGTGGCCGCCTCGTCGACAACCCCCATCGCGCCGTGCTCGAATACCTCTCGCCCATCGTGTCGACCGACCGGATCGTCCTGCGTTCGCGGCGGGACGACACGTCGCTGACCGTGTGGTTCCTGGTCGACGACGCCCTGCGCGCCGTGGCCCGGGTCGGGCCACTCACCACCTGATCAGACCATCTGCTGGGTGCCGATCACCCGCAACAGGTCGAGTCTGGCCCGCGCATCGGAGCCCGGCTGCGGCATGTACACGAGCAGGTGCTGGTAGGCGCTCGGGGTCAGCAGCGTCTCGCAGACGAGGTCGATACGTCCGACCTCGGCGTGGAGGACGGTCTTCGTGTCGGACCGGCGGACGGCCACATCGTGCCTGTCCCAGAGCGCCGCGAACTCGGTGCTGCTCTCGTAGAGGCGGTCCACCAGTTCCGTCACGTCGGCGTCACCCGCCCGCCGGGCGGCTGTCGCCCGCAGATCCGCGACGTGACGTCCGGCGAGCCGCTCGTGATCGTCTTCAGGGAACATCCCGCGCTCGCCGGGGTGCGCGAACCACCGCCACGGCACGTACCGATCGAGACCCGAATACCGGGACGCGTCGCCGAACAGGATCACGTGCATGCGGTTCTGGACCAGCACTTCCCCGAGGTCCGAGATGACGCAGCCCGGGGTGTCGTCGAGCTTGTCGAGCAGATGCAGCAGTCCCGGTCCGACGTGCTTGTTGCCCGCGGCCCGCATCGGCGGAACCTGACCCGACAACAGGTAGAGATGGTCGCGCTGATCGTCGGTCAGCCGCAGCGCCCGCGCGATCGACGCCAGGACCTGCGTCGACGGATGCGGGCCGCGTGCCTGCTCGAGTCGCGTGTAGTAGTCCGTCGACATTCCCGCGAGCATCGCCACCTCGTCGCGCCGGAGCCCCGGCGTCCGCCGCCGCACTCCCGGTGGCAGTCCGACGTCGGCCGGAACCAGCTGTTCCCTGCGACGGCGGAGGAAGTCGGCCAACTCGGAGCGGTTCATGAATCAACTGTGCCGGACCCGCCTGCCCGCTGCCAGGGATCGCCGGTCCCCCGATGAGCGGTCTCTGGTTGCCGCTCCCGGCGACGGCGACGCTGGTAACAGTCCGGAACAGCCACCGACCATCGGAGCAGAACATGATCAGCACCACCGCACTCGGAACCACCGGTCCCAACGTCAGCCGGCTCGGCCTCGGCGCCATGGGCATGTCCGGGATGTACGGCAAGACGGACGACGCGGAGTCCGTCGCCACGATCCACGCGGCGCTCGACGCCGGGATCGACCTCGTCGACACCGGGGACTTCTACGGATCGGGCCACAACGAGTCTCTGATCGGCAAGGCCCTCGCCGGCCGCCGACGCGAGGACGTGACCCTCAGCGTCAAGTTCGGCGGCCTGCGCGGCCCCGGCGGCACATGGGCGGGAGTCGACACGCGACCCGAGTCGATCCGGAACTTCCTCGCGTACTCGCTGCAGCGTCTCGGCGTCGACTACATCGACATCTACCGCCCCGCCCGTCTCGACCCCGACGTGCCGATCGAGGACACCGTCGGCACGATCGGTGAACTCGTCGAGGCCGGCTACGTGCGCCACATCGGCCTGTCCGAGATGGGTCCCGAGACCCTTCGCCGAGCGGCGGCGGTGCACCCGATCGTGGACCTGCAGATCGAGTACTCGCTCGTCTCCCGGGGTATCGAGGCCGAGATCCTCCCGCTCTGCCGGGAACTCGGGATCGGCGTGACGGCCTACGGCGTACTCTCCCGAGGCCTGCTCAGCGACTCGCTACGCACCGATCAGACCCTCGCGGCCGACGACTTCCGCGCACACAGCCCCCGATTCCAAGGCGAGAACCTCCGGCAGAACCTCACCCTCGTCGACTCGCTCGCCGCCGTGGCCGCGCAGCACGGGGTGAGCGTCGCGCAGCTGGCGATCGCGTGGGTACTCGCCCAGGGCGACGACATCGTGCCCGTCGTCGGAGCGCGCACCGTCGCCCGGCTCGAGGAGACGCTCGGCGCACTCGACGTCCACCTCGGCGCCGGTGACCTCGCGGCCATCGCGGCAGCGGTTCCCGACACCGCTGTCGCCGGGGAACGCTACGCGCCCGCGCAGATGGCCCAGCTCGACAGTGAACGCGTCGGCGTGGGGCGCTAGCGTCTAGCCATGGCCTCGCACAGCTCGTCGCGGAATCGCACCCTGATCCTGATGCGCCACGGCAAGTCTGCGTACCCGGAGGGGGTCGCGGATCACGAGCGGCCGTTGGCGCCGCGCGGCCGGAAGCAGGCGGGTCTGGCCGGTGAGTGGCTGCGGTCGACTCAGCCGCCGATCGACGCCGTGCTGTGTTCGACCGCGCGCCGCACCCGGGAAACGCTGGAGGCGACCCGGGTCGGCGCTCCCGCCCGGTTCGCCGAGGAGCTGTACGGCGCGTACCCGTCCGAGGTGCTCATGGAGATCGTGCGGGTCGAACCGTCGGTGCGTACCCTGCTCGTGGTCGGGCACGTTCCCGGCATGCCGTCGACGGCACTGGATCTGGCGGGCAACCCCGATACCGGGGAGGCCAACCTGATGCGGGAGAAGTTCCCGACGTCCGCGCTCGCCGTCCTCACGGTGCCGTGCGACTGGGACGAACTCACGTCGAGCGCGGCGTCACTCGCCGCGTTCCACGTTCCGCGGTAGCGGTCTCAGAACAGCTTCCGGCCGACGACGGCGACGACACCCAGAATGAGGACCAGCACGAGGGCTGACCAGAATCCGAACAGCCACCACACCACCCCGAAGACGACCAGTGCCGGGGCCACGGTGATGAGTGCGATCGTGGGGCTTTCCCGCAGCACTTCGAGTGCCGACTCGGTCTTGACGCGATCGATCTTCTTCTCGGACATCTCGTCCCCGTTCAGCTAAAGCACGCATATCGGACAGGTGTGCTCGAGGATAGTCTTCCCGGACGAGAACCAGCCTCCGAGCGAGGGCAGACGAGCGGCGAGGAGATGAGGAAAGCGCAGTGACCACCCGACAGGAGAAGGCCGCCCAGACACGCCGGGACTTGCTCGACGCCGCCCAAGTGGTCTTCGAACGCAAGGGGTATCTGAACGCGACCATCACCGACATCACCACCGAGGCCGGCAAGGCCGCGGGCTCGTTCTACAACCATTTCGACGGCAAGGAGGCGCTGCTCCTCGCGCTCGCGGGCGACATCGGCGACGACGCGGATGCACTCATCGCCACGTCCCCGGACGATCTGCGGGACCTCGGCCCGCATCTCGCCGTGTTCTGGCAACTCCAGTCGCGGCATCGCACGGTGATGGCCGCGCTCCGTGACGCAGCCCTCGTCGATCCCGCGTTCGCGCAGCGGATGCACGACTTCGGGATCGAACAGATGAAGCCGTGGGCCGAACTCCTCACGGCACTCGCCGCGGACGGCGCGCACCTCCCCGCGAGCCCCGACGTCAGTGCCCAGCTGATCGCCGCGGTGGCGACCGCCTTCGTCGGCCTGCGGGACGGCGGCGACGACGAGGGCATCGCCGCACTCACCCGGTTCGTCGAGCGCGGCCTCCTCGGCTAACTGCCCGGGAACGTCACGACGTCGAGGTACAGCGGCATCTCGTCGGTGCGCGACCCGGTCTGCGTTCCCGTCGCGTCGACCACCGGGGCGCCGGCGGTCGCAGCGGCCTCGAAGCTCTCCCCCGTCACCCGCCCGTCGAGGTCGAAGTTCTCGAACTCGAACGGAATGCCGTTCGACGCCAGATAGTCCGGCCCGTCCATCAGATGGAAGTGCAGATGCGGTGCGTCGGTGTTTCCGCTGTTGCCCAGCAGCCCGAGTTGGTCGCCCGCCCGCAGGTCCTGGCCGACGCTGATGTCGTCCACGCTGCCGGGCTGCAGATGCGCGTAGAACGCGTACCGCCCGTTCCCGATGTCCTGGACGACGTGATTTCCGCCGTACTGGTCGAGGGGCAGTCCCTGCGGACTGGCACCCGGAACCTGTTCGGACAGATCACCCACGACGGCGATCACCTTGCCGTCCGACACCGCACGGACCGGTGCGCCGTAGTACTCGTAGCTCGACAATTGAGTCTTGTCGCCGACGTAGATGCGTCCCTGCTCGTCGAGTTGGACGAAGTCGATCGCGAAGCGCTCGGCCGCGAGCATCCGTCCGTTGATCGGCAGCACGGCCGCGCGGTGGGACGTGACCGTGCAGCAGCCGGTGCCGTCGAGCCACCGCGGCCCGTCGAGGGGAGCGCGGATCCGGACGGCGTCGCGGGTGTCGACTTCGGTGTCAGCCACGTTCTCGGCCAGCTGGGACGGCACGAGCGACGTCGCCTGCGGGAAGTCGACGTTCACGACGTGGCCGAGGCTACGGGGCACGTCGTCGGGACTGTTCAATGTCGCGTCGATCCACACCAGCCCCTGCTGTCCGGGGGTGAGAACGGTGCCGGTCCTCGGTCCACCGCCGAGGGCCTGGAACCACGGTGTCAGCGCCTCGACGCTCAGGTCCACCAGCGTGCGGCCGTCGCCCTTCACCTGCAGCGACGTGATCGTCGCCGGCTGCGAACCGGTATTCGTCAGCCGCAGTTCGTAGGCGAGATGCACGCGACCGTCGCTGCCCGTCACCGGGATAGGCGCGGCCACCACATCCGCGACCACCGGAGTGAGCACGGCGGGACCGGCGGACGTGGCCGGCGCCGCCGACGACGTCGCCTCGCTCTGCTGGGTGTCCGAGGCCGTGCAGGAGGTCGCTGCCCCCATGACGACGGCGAGAAGAAGCGCGATGGCGAACCTCGACCGGGCCATCATCCGACGCTAGCAACGGCGAACACCCGGCGACAAGGCAAGGAAACAGATGAAGGCCCCACCCCCGAAGAGAGAGGGGTGGGGCCTTCGTCCTTGGTGAGTGCCCGGCGAGTCCTGGGACTCGTCAACCGCTCACGGGCGCGGAGCGCCTACCGGTAATCGTTGCTGAAACCGTAATCGTCCAGCGGCACCGCGGCACCGGTGTTCTGGCCGAAGCCGTCCGGGCTGTAGTACTGGTCGTCGTAGGACGGAACCGCGTACGCAGCAGCGCGGGCTTCTTCGGTCGGCTGAACCTGGATGTTGCGGTAACGGTTGATACCGGTACCGGCGGGGATCAGCTTTCCGATGATCACGTTTTCCTTCAGACCGATCAGCTTGTCCGAGCGGCAGTTGATCGCCGCATCGGTCAGCACGCGAGTGGTCTCCTGGAACGACGCCGCGGACAGCCACGAGTCGGTCGCCAGCGATGCCTTGGTGATACCCATCAGCACCGGACGTCCGGCTGCCGGCTCGCCACCCTCGGCGACGACACGGCGGTTGGCCGCTTCGAAGTCCGCACGCTCGGTCAGCGAACCGGGCAGGAACTCCGTGGCGCCCGAGTCGATGATCGTCACGCGACGCAGCATCTGGCGCACGATGACCTCGATGTGCTTGTCGTGGATCGACACACCCTGGCTCCGGTACACCTCCTGGACCTCGTTGACGAGGTGGATCTGCACCTGACGGGGGCCCATGACACGCAGCACCTCGTGCGGATCGGCAGCACCTTCCATCAGCTGCTGACCGACCTCGACGTGGTCACCGTCGGCCAGAAGGCGTTCGGTGCCGTCGTCGTGCTTGAAGACACGCAGACGCTGACGCTTCGAGAGCTTGTCGTAGACAACCTCTTCGCCACCGTCGTCCGGGACGATGGTGATCTTGTAGAAGCGGTCGCCGTCCTCGAGCTGCACGCGGCCACTGACGTCGGCGATCGGCGCCTTGCCCTTGGGGACGCGGGCCTCGAACAGCTCCTGAACACGCGGCAGACCACCGGTGATGTCGTCTCCGGCGACACCACCCTGGTGGAACGTACGCATGGTCAGCTGGGTACCGGGCTCACCGATGGACTGTGCGGCGACGATACCGACGGCCTCACCGATGTCGACGAGCTTGCCGGTGGCCATGGAGCGGCCGTAGCAGGTGGCGCAGACGCCGGTACCGGTGGTGCAGGTGAGCACCGAGCGGACCTTGACCTGCGTGATGCCTGCCTCGAGCAGCGCGTCGATAGCCGGGTCGCCCAGGTCGTGTCCGCGCTCGACGATGACGTTGCCGTTCTCGTCGACCGCGTCGGCGGCCAGGGTTCGGGCGTACGTGCTCGTCTCCACGTGAGCGTCGCGGATCAGCGTGCCGTCGGCCTGCTTCTCGGCGATCGTGGTGACGATGCCGCGCTCGGTTCCACAGTCGACCTCGCGGACGATGACGTCCTGCGAGACGTCCACCAGACGACGGGTCAGGTAACCCGAGTCGGCGGTGCGGAGCGCGGTGTCGGCCAGACCCTTACGGGCACCGTGCGTGTTGATGAAGTACTCGAGAACGGTCAGGCCTTCCTTGAAGGAAGACTTGATCGGACGCGGGATGAACTCACCCTTCGGGTTGGTCACCAGACCCTTCATACCGGCGAGCGAACGAACCTGGGTCATGTTGCCGGCGGCGCCGGACTTCACGATCATCGGGATCGGGTTGTCGTCGGGGAAGTGGGCCTCCATGGCCTTACCGACCTCGTCGGTGGCCTCGGACCAGATCTTGACCAGGGCGCTGTTGCGCTCGGTCTTGTTCAGAGCACCACGCTGGTACTTCTTCTCGATCTGGTCGGCCTGAGCCTCGAAGGACTCCATGATCTGAGCCTTCTCCGGCGGCACGAGGACGTCGGAGATCGAGACCGTGACACCCGAACGCGTGGCCCAGTAGAAACCGGCGTCCTTCAGCTTGTCGACGGTCTGCGCGACCACGATCATGGGGTAGCGCTCGGCGAGATCGTTGATGATCGTCGCCTGACGCTTCTTCGGCATCTGCTCGTTGACGAACGGGTAGTCCGCGGGCAGCAGCTCGTTGAAGAGCACGCGACCCAGCGTCGTCTCCGCGGTCCAGCCGTCACCGTAGTTCCAGCCCTCGGGGAACAGCTCCGACTCGATGTCGCGGGGCGGGCGCTGCTGTGTGAGCCGCACCTTGATCTTCGCCTGCACGACGAGCGCGCCACGATCGACGGCCATCTGAGCCTCGGCAGGCGAGGAGTACACGCCCTGCTCCGCCTCGTCGCTGGTCGACGCCGCGAGCTCACCGATCGCACCCTCGTCCAACCGGGTCAGGTGGTACAGACCGGTGACCATGTCCAGACGGGGCATGGCGAGCGGTCGACCCGACGCGGGCGACAGGATGTTGTTCGACGACAGCATCAGGATGCGAGCCTCGGCCTGCGCCTCCGCGGACAGCGGAAGGTGCACGGCCATCTGGTCACCGTCGAAGTCGGCGTTGAAGGCCTCACACACCAGCGGGTGGAGCTGAATGGCCTTACCCTCGACCAGCTGCGGTTCGAAGGCCTGGATGCCCAGGCGGTGCAGCGTCGGTGCACGGTTCAGCAGCACGGGGTGCTCGGCGATGACCTCTTCGAGGACGTCCCACACCTGTGCGCGCTGACGTTCCACCATGCGCTTGGCGGACTTGATGTTCTGCGCGTGGTTCAGGTCGACCAGGCGCTTCATCACGAACGGCTTGAACAGCTCGAGAGCCATCAGCTTCGGCAGTCCGCACTGGTGCAGCTTGAGCTGCGGGCCGACGACGATGACGGAACGACCCGAGTAGTCGACGCGCTTACCGAGCAGGTTCTGACGGAAGCGACCCTGCTTGCCCTTGAGCAGGTCGCTCAGGGACTTCAGCGGACGGTTACCGGGACCCGTGACCGGACGGCCACGACGGCCGTTGTCGAACAGCGCGTCCACGGACTCCTGCAGCATCCGCTTCTCGTTGTTGACGATGATCTCGGGGGCACCGAGGTCGATCAGTCGCTTGAGGCGGTTGTTGCGGTTGATCACGCGGCGGTACAGGTCGTTCAGGTCGGAGGTGGCGAAGCGGCCACCGTCGAGCTGAACCATCGGACGCAGCTCCGGCGGGATCACCGGGACGGCGTTCAGAACCATGCCCATGGGCGAGTTCTGGTTGACCTGGAAGGCTGCGACGACCTTGAGACGCTTCAGCGCACGGAGCTTCTTCTGCCCCTTGCCGCTGCGGATGGTCTCGCGGAGGTTCTCGGCCTCGGCGTCGATGTCGAAGCTCTCCATGAGCTTCTGGATCGACTCGGCACCCATCGCGCCCGTGAAGTACTCGCCGTAGCGGTCGACGAGCTCGCGGTACAGCAGTTCGTCGACGATGAGCTGCTTGACACTCAGCTTGGTGAACGTGGTCCAGATCTCGTCGAGACGATCCAGCTCACGCTGCGCGCGGTCACGGAGCTGACGCATCTCGCGCTCGCCGCCGTCCTTGACCTTGCGGCGGACGTCGGACTTCGCGCCCTCCGCCTCCAGCTCGGCGATGTCGGCTTCGAGCTTCTGAGCGCGGGCCTCGAGGTCGGCGTCACGCTGATCCGCGACGGACTTCTTCTCGACCTGCATCTCGGCTTCGAGAGTGGACAGCTCGTTGTGACGCAGTTCCTCGTCGACACCGACGATGACGTACGCGGCGAAGTAGATGATCTTTTCGAGATCCTTCGGCGCCAGGTCGAGCAGGTAGCCGAGACGGCTGGGCACGCCCTTGAAGTACCAGATGTGCGTGACCGGGGCAGCCAGTTCGATGTGGCCCATGCGCTCACGCCGAACCTTGGCGCGGGTCACCTCGACACCGCAGCGCTCACAGATGATGCCCTTGAAGCGGACACGCTTGTACTTACCGCAGTAGCACTCCCAGTCCCGGGTGGGGCCGAAGATCTTCTCGCAGAAGAGGCCGTCTTTCTCGGGCTTGAGCGTGCGGTAGTTGATGGTCTCCGGCTTCTTGACCTCGCCGTAGGACCAATTGCGGATGTCCTCTGCACTGGCGAGGCCAATGCGGAGTTCATCGAAGAAGTTGACGTCGAGCACGTAACTTCCTTTCCCCAGAGGGATTGTGGATCAGCGGTGGCCGCCGATACCTGACTGCCAATTCAAATGTGAACTACGCCCCCGGACCCTGATTTCTCAGGACCCGGGGACCGAAACCTAGTTCGCGAGGTCGTCGACCGTCGCCGCTTCGTTCCGGGACAAGTTGATGCCCAGGTTCGCTGCGGCCCGCTCCAGGTCCTCGTCGTCACCGTCGGCCATCGCGATGGCCGCGCCGTCCGAGGACAGCACCTCCACGTTGAGGCAGAGCGACTGGAGCTCCTTCAGGAGCACCTTGAACGACTCGGGGATACCCGGCTCGGGGATGTTCTCGCCCTTGACGATGGCCTCGTACACCTTGACTCGACCCACCACGTCGTCCGACTTGATGGTGAGCAGCTCCTGCAGCGTGTAAGCGGCGCCGTAGGCCTGCATCGCCCAGCACTCCATCTCACCGAAGCGCTGGCCACCGAACTGGGCCTTACCGCCGAGCGGCTGCTGGGTGATCATCGAGTACGGACCGGTCGAACGAGCGTGGATCTTGTCGTCGACCAGGTGGTGCAGCTTGATGATGTACATGTAGCCGACCGAGACCGGGTACGGGAACGGCTCGCCGGAACGGCCGTCGAACAACGTGGCCTTTCCGTCGGACGCGACCATGACCTCGCCGTCGCGGTTCGGCAGCGTCGAACCGAGGAGACCGGTGAGCTCGTCTTCCTTGGCGCCGTCGAACACCGGGGTGGCGATGTTGGAGTCGGCAGGTGCAGACAGCATCTCCTCCGGCAGCTGCTCCGCCCAATCGGGACGGGAGCCGTCGCCGGCGATCTGAACGTTCCAGCCGGTCTTGCCGATCCACCCGAGGTGGGTCTCCAAGATCTGACCGATGTTCATACGACGCGGAACACCGTGGGTGTTCAGAATGATGTCGACCGGAGTGCCGTCGGGCAG
This sequence comes from Rhodococcus sp. A14, assembly GCF_011603105.1. Classification (NCBI taxonomy): domain Bacteria; kingdom Bacillati; phylum Actinomycetota; class Actinomycetes; order Mycobacteriales; family Nocardiaceae; genus Rhodococcus; species Rhodococcus sp. A14. The sequence continues at coordinate 15,421 of NZ_JAAOQS010000029.1, forward strand.
GAACGGCATGTCCTCCTGCGGGAGGATCTTGCCGATGACGCCCTTGTTGCCGTGGCGGCCGGCGAGCTTGTCGCCGTCCTGGATCTTGCGCTTCTGTGCCACGTAGACGCGGACCAGCTCGTTGACACCGGGGGGCAGATCGTCGTCGTCGTCGCGCGAGAACACGCGGATGCCGATGACCTTGCCGGTCTCACCGTGAGGAACCTTCAGCGACGTGTCGCGAACCTCGCGGGCCTTCTCACCGAAGATGGCGCGCAGCAGGCGCTCCTCGGGGGTCAGCTCGGTCTCACCCTTCGGCGTGACCTTTCCGACCAGCACGTCGCCGTCACGAACCTCGGCACCGATACGGATGATGCCGCGCTCGTCGAGGTCGGCGAGGACCTCGTCGGAGACGTTCGGGATGTCGCGAGTGATCTCCTCGGCACCGAGCTTGGTGTCGCGGGCATCGATCTCGTGCTCCTCGATGTGGATCGAGGTCAGGACGTCCTCTTCCACGAGGCGCTGCGACAGAATGATCGCGTCCTCGTAGTTGTGGCCTTCCCACGGCATGATCGCGACGAGCAGGTTCTTGCCGAGCGCCATCTCACCGTTCTCGGTGCAGGGGCCGTCGGCGAGGACCTGTCCGACCTCGACACGCTGCCCCTCGTCCACGATCGGACGCTGGTTGGCGCAGGTGCCCTGGTTCGAACGTGCGAACTTGCGCATCCGGTAGGTCTTGCGGCTGCCGTCGTCGGCCATGACCGTGACGTAGTCGGCGGAGACCTCTTCCACGACACCGGTCTTCTCGGTGACGATGACGTCGCCCGCATCGACGGCGGCACGCAGTTCCATGCCCGTACCGACCAGCGGAGCCTCGCTGCGAACGAGGGGCACCGCCTGACGCTGCATGTTCGCACCCATCAGGGCACGGTTGGCGTCGTCGTGCTCGAGGAACGGAATCATCGCGGTCGCGACGGACACCATCTGCCGCGGCGAGACATCCATGTAGTCGATCTCGGCGGACGAGACGAACTCGACCTCGCCACCCTTACGACGGACCAGAATGCGATCGTCCGTGAAGTGACCGTTCGCGTCGAGGGCCGAGTTGGCCTGGGCGACGACGTGGCGGTCCTCTTCGTCCGCGGTCAGGTAGTCGACCTGGTCGGTGACCTGGCCGTTCTCCACCTTGCGGTACGGCGTCTCGATGAAGCCGAACGGGTTGACCCGTGCGTACACCGACAGCGAACCGATCAGACCGATGTTCGGACCCTCAGGGGTCTCGATCGGGCACATGCGGCCGTAGTGCGACGGGTGAACGTCTCGCACCTCGAGGCCGGCGCGCTCACGGGACAGACCACCCGGGCCGAGGGCGGACAGACGACGCTTGTGCGTCAGCCCCGACAGCGGGTTGTTCTGGTCCATGAACTGCGACAGCTGGGAGGTTCCGAAGAACTCCTTGATCGCAGCCACGACCGGCCGGATGTTGATCAGCGTCTGCGGCGTGATGGCCTCGACGTCCTGGGTCGTCATGCGCTCACGAACCACGCGCTCCATGCGGGACAGGCCCACGCGGATCTGGTTCTGGATGAGCTCGCCGACCGTGCGCAGACGACGGTTACCGAAGTGGTCGATGTCGTCGACCTCGACGGGCACCGCACTGCCGCCGGGGGCTGTCATCTCGGTGTCACCGGCGTGCAGGCGCACCAGGTACTCGATGGTGGCGACGATGTCTTCCTCGGTGAGGGTCGACGCGACGATCGGCTGTCCGAGGTTCAGGCCCAGCTTCTTGTTGATCTTGTAGCGACCCACGCGAGCCAGGTCGTAGCGCTTGTCCTTGAAGAACAGGTTCTCCAGGAGCGTCTGCGCGCTCTCCTTGGTCGGCGGCTCGCCCGGACGCAGCTTGCGGTAGATGTCGAGCAGCGCCTCGTCGGTGCCGGCGGTGTTGTCCTTCTCGAGCGTCGCCATGAGGATCTCCGAGAAGCCGAAGCGCTCGGTGATCTGCTCGGTGGTCCAGCCGAGGGCCTTCAGCAGCACGGTGACGGGCTGGCGGCGCTTGCGGTCGATGCGGACGCCGACCGTGTCGCGCTTGTCCACGTCGAACTCGAGCCATGCACCACGGCCCGGGATGACCTTGACGCTGTGCAGGTCCTTCTCGGTGCCCTTGTCGACGGAGTGGTCGAAGTAGACGCCGGGGGAGCGCACCAGCTGCGAGACCACGACACGCTCGGTGCCGTTGATGATGAACGTGCCCTTGTCGGTCATCATCGGGAAGTCGCCCATGAAGACCGTCTGGCTCTTGATCTCACCGGTGTTGTTGTTGATGAACTCCGCGGTGACGAACAACGGCGCCGCGTAGGTCATGTCTTTGTCTTTGCACTCGTCCGTCGAGGCCTTCACCTCGTCGAAACGCGGGTCCGAGAAGGACAGAGACATCGAGCCCGAGAAATCCTCGATCGGGGAAAGCTCCGCGAGAATGTCCTCGAGACCTCCGGAGATTGCGCTGTCGCCACGAGCGGCGGCGCGTTCGCGCCAGCTCTGCGCACCGATCAACCACTCGAACGAATCGGTTTGTACATCAAGAAGCCCGGGAACTTCGAGGGGTTCGCGAATCTTTGCGAACGAAACCCTCTTCGGGGCTCCGGGGATTCCGGAAACTGCCTTGGTCTGGCTAGAGACTGCCAAGATGCGTCCTTCCAGCACCTCACGCGGGCCGCTCTTGCTGTTGCGACCGCCGCTGTATCTGCTTCGAATTTCGCTGGTCACAACCCGAACGAAACTCGTCACAGTTGCTGAAGAGTGAATCACTTCGCAGCGGTGCGGACGAGGGGTGGACAGGAGGCAGCCAGCGCAACGTCCAAAAGTACACCCAAACTCAGTAGATGTCGAGTCGGGCACCCGAAACAGCACCCAGCCGGGCGCTTGGCCACGCGTCACTGCGCATGTTCACGCATCAGAGTGACGCGTGATCATCGCGGCGTCAAGAGTTAGGGGGCGTGTCGCGTCGTTTCGCGAGGCCCGGGTTGTTCCCGCCGCCCCTTCCCAGCCGCTGACGGGCGGTGAACAATATGCGCACGCGATCGCCGTCGATTTCGCGAGGGAAGCAGAGCCGTGACGCGCTGGAGTTCGTTCGTCGTCGCCCGTCCGAAGCTGGTCCTCGCCGCCACGGTGCTGCTGGTGCTGCTCGGTGGGGCGTGGGGATCGGGTGTGTTCGACCGGCTGAGCCTCGGCGGGTACACCGATCCGGGCAGCGAGTCCGCGGGCGTCGAGCGCCTGATCGAGGGGACGTTCGGACGGCAGACCCCCGATCTGGCGGTCACCTACCACGCACGTCCGGGTTCGACGATCGACGACCTCGGGCCCGAGGTGTCCGCGCACCTCGCTCAGATCGACCCCAGAATGCTCGCCAGCACTCCCCTGTCGTACTGGTCGGCGCCGCCGCAGGCGAAGGAGTTCCTGCGGTCCACCGACGGCACCGAGGGATTGGTGGTGCTGTCGCTGAGCGGCGACGAGAACACTCGGATCGCCGCGTATCACGATCTCGAACCCCTGCTGGTCATCGACGGCACGGATGCGGAGTTCAGCGGCTTCAGCGCGGCCGCCAACGCCTTCAACGAGGTGTCCGAGAGTGATCTACTGCGCGCCGAGGCGGTGTCGTTCCCGCTTCTGCTGCTCCTTCTGCTCGTCATCTTCGGCGGCCTCGTCGGCGCGGCCGTCCCGCTGTGCGTCGGCGGGCTCGCGATCCTCGGCGCCCTCGGCGCCCTGCGCGTGATCTCCTACTTCACCGAAGTCAGCGCATTCTCGGTGAACATAGCGAGCCTCGTCGGGCTCGGCATGTCCATCGACTACGGATTGTTCGTCGTGACCCGGTTCCGCGAGGAGCTGCGGTCGGGCGCCCACACCGACGACGCCGTCCGCCGGACGCTCGCCACGGCCGGCCGGACCGTGGGGTTCTCCGCCCTCCTCCTGGTGTGCGGCTTCGTGGGCATGCTCGTGTTCCCCCAGGCCATCGTCCGGTCGTTCGCCTACGGCGGGATGGCGGCCATCGGGATCGCCGCCGTGTTGTCGCTGTCGGCGCTGCCCGCGGCACTCGCGCTGCTCGGGCCTCGCATCAACTCGCTCACCTGGCGACCGGGTGTGGTCGAACGCGGCGAAGACCGGGCGCACCGGTTCTGGGGCGGCGTCGCCGCCCGGGTCATGCGGCGGCCCGTCCCGATCGCGACGGCCATCGTTGCGGGGCTGCTCGTGCTCGCCGCGCCCCTCGCAGGCGCATCCTTGGGCGATCTCGATCACACCGGACTGCCCGCGACTCACCCGCTCCGGCTCGCCGTCGACGATCTCGCCGCCGACTTCCCGCTCGCCAACAACGGGGCGACCCTGATCCTGCAGGGCAGCGACGGCAAGGCCCCGCCCCCGGCCGCCACGGCAGAGCTCTTCCGGGCGACGGCCGCGGTCGACGGCGTCCAGCGGGTCGTCCCGGTCGGCGCCACCGACACGTTCGTCGCCATCCGGGCCATCTTCGACGACGCCGACCGCACGACGGGGGCCATGGCGACGGCCGTCGCACTGCGCGACCTCCCGCCCCCGGATGGCACCGAGAAGATGCTGGGCGGGTTGAACGCCCTGACCGCCGACGGACTGGACGCGATGGCGGCGCGGCTGCCGTGGATGATCGGGATCATGGTGGCCGTCACCTTCGTGCTGATGCTGCTGGCGTTCCGGTCCGTGGTGCTGCCCCTGAAGGCGATCGCGATGGCCACCCTGAGCCTCGCCGCCTCGTTCGGCGTGCTCACGTGGATCTTCGAGGACGGCCACGGTGCCGGATTCCTCGGCGTGACGCCGGGGCCGCTGCCCGCGACGATGGTCGTCCTCATCATCGCGGTGGTGTTCGGGCTCTCCACCGACTACGAGATCTTCCTGATGTCGCGAATGGTCGAGGCCCACGACAAGGGGGCATCGACCGAAGAGGCCGTGCGGATCGGCACGGCACATACGGGGCGCATCGTGACTGCTGCCGCCGCGTTGCTGATCGTCGTCACCGGCGCGTTCACGCTCTCGGAGCTGACGATGATGCGATTCATCGGACTCGGCATGATCGTCGCGCTGCTCATCGACGCCACCGTGATCCGCATGATGCTGGTGCCCGCCCTGGTGAAACTGATGGGTGAGGCCAATTGGTGGGCGCCGGGATTCCTGGCACGGAAGGCACCTACCCCCGGTTCACCCGAGAATCCGAAACCGACACCGCAGCAACAGATTCCCATCCAATCGTGAAGACGATCGGATGGGAATCGGTTCGCGTTGCCGGAGACGACAATCCGGCGAGCACCTGCGCAGCGTGCGCGGATCCCGTTCCGGCTCAATTCTTTCCGGGCGGCAGGATCAGCCCTCGCTGTCGGAGATGTCGGACAGCACCCACTTGCCGTCGATCTTCTCCATCTTGATCGACAACGGGGTCGCGGCACTGCCCTGAGCCACGGCGTCACCGGTGGCGCTGACGTTCATGTGCGCGAGCAGCTCGGCGCGGTCGCCGTCGAGCACCGTGACGCCGATGTCGGTGACCGAGGCCTGGGTGGCCGTCTTGGTCTGGATGGCGGCCTCCTTGGTGGTGTCGGCGGTCGAGTCGAATTCGTCACGCTTGGCGTCGTTGAGGTAGCCGCGCGCCTTCTCGAAGTCCTGATCGATCGTTTCGTAGCTGTACGTGTACAGCGTCTCGATCGCCTCGGTTCCCGCCTTGGTCACCTCGGCAGTGGCGCCTTCGTCGACCCAGGCGGTGTTCGTGATGTCTGCGCCGGGCTTGAACGCCGCGACGACCGCGAACACCCCGAGCACCACCGCCACGGCTCCGAGGATCCCGACGAGCTTCCAGGTGATCCTGCCGGACCCGTTGCCATCGGCCGCGGTCTCGGCGGCGGTGGGGGCCTGCTGCTTGCTGATGCGCGGTTGAAGGTTGGGCACCTTCGTCTTTCCCGCGGACGCGGTCTTCGCGGTCGACACCGACTTGGCCAGCGACACGGTCGCGTTCGTGTCGGAGGTCTTCGACGCCCCGTCGGACGCGGCGGAGGAGGCCGCGGCTGCTGCTGCGGTCGTTGCGGCCTCGGCCTTCGCCACCGGGGCCGACTTCTCGACCGGCTCTTGCTTCTTCGCCGGTTCCGGCTTCGTCACCGGCTCGCTCTTCGTCTTCGCCACAGGCTCCGTGGCCGGGGTTTCCGATCGGGGCGGCTTCGGCGTTGTCTGACGGGTCCCCGCCACGCGCGGACGCCTGCCCTTTGCAGCGCTGTCCGGCACGTTGTTTCGGCGCTTGGGGGGCATAGTTCACCACTTTCTCATTACACGACGAGCTGTCGTCGACGTGGACACCGCAGCGACACGCCGCCGCGGCACATCAGGACTACTGACCGCCGCTGTCGCCTTCGGGCACCTGTTCAGCCGGCGCCTGCTCGGCGGGAGCCGGTTCGGTGGGGGCCGGGGCGGGAGCCGCGCCGTCGGCGGGCACCGGACCGCTCTCGAGCGGAATACGCCCGCCCACCGGTTCGACCGACGAGGCCTTCCAGACCCCGTCCACGTCCTGGACGTCCATCCGCATCGTCACCTTGGCCTTGTCGAAGCGGTCGGGCCACGTGGTGGTGACTGCCACGACGACCAGCGCCTTCGCAGTGCCGTCGTCGGTGTTCAGTTCCGTGAGTGTGCCCTGGATCAGCTCGGCCTTGCTCGCCGCACCCGACTGACGCATCTGGTCGGTGAACCCGTCCATCGTCGCCTGGAGGTCCTGGTTCATCTTGTCGCCCGTGATCGACGACTTCATATTCTCGAACGATCCGTCGAGGTCTTTCGAATCGACCGAGTTGAGGTTGATCGCGGCCTGCTGGGCGCCCGTCAACGCGGAATCGCGTGCGTCGGCGATCGGCTTGTCCACGAAGAGAGCGCGCGCCCACCCGAAGCCAAACCATCCGGCTGCGACAACCGCGATCACCACCAGTGCGGTCACCGCAGCAAACGAGGCCTTCAGAGTTCTGTCCTTCCCCGGAGTCGATTGTCCCGACTCCGGGGGCGTGGTAATTCGCGTCACACCAATACCCTACTGATTGTTTTCTTCTACTCGCCCTCGGTCGGGACCGAATGCTACTTGGGAGTAACCCCGAGGAGCGGCGCGAGCTGCGTTGCGATGGGATTCAAGTTGAGAGTGTCAGGCATGACCTTCGGCTTGAAATCCCACGGCTGGATCGTGTCCGGATCGGCGAACACGATGCGGTCTGCACTTCGCACACCCGTCACGCTTCCCTGGGGAGCGTCGCAGTTGGCCTTCGTGTTGTACGGGAAGTCCTGCTGGGTGTCGTCGAAGTTCGGGTCCTGCCGCTTCATCTCGGCCAGGATTTCCTGTGTCCCTTCGTAACCGAGTGTGCACGACGGCGGATTGTTGGTTTCCAGGACGATGCCCTGATGCACCGTGCCGTCGCCGGGGGCCACCGTCGACGCGGACGCCGCGATGGCAGGCAGGAACATCAGGATCGGCCGCAGCGCGATCGCCTGCGGAGCCAGTTTGTCGCCGACAGCGGCGAGGTTCGTCAGGTCGGTGGTGAGACTCGGACCGATCTGGTTCACCAGCAGACCGACCTCGTCGCTCGCCGGAATTCCCTTGTCGATGATCGCGCGGAGATCGGGGTCGCTGGTCCGCAGCTGCGCCGCAACCGCGTCGAGGTCCGAACTGAACTGGGCGATCGCGGAGGACTGATCGGACTGCGTCGCCAGCACCGTCTGGCTGTCCCTGATGAGGGCCAGGGTCTGCGGGAGGACGTCGAGTCCGTCCTTCGTCAGCGTCGACAGCGAATCCGCGAGTGTCTGCAGATCCTCGCCCTTGCCGTTGAATGCCGTTCCCAGCTGGGTGACGACCGTGCGCAACGAGTCGACCGGAACCGACCGGACCAGACCGTCGGTGGCCATCAGCACCTGCTCGACCGGAACGGGTGTCGACGTGTCGGCCTCGGTGATCACCGAGCCCTGTTCGAGGAACGGCCCCTGGTCGCTGTCGGGCTGCAGGTCCACGTACTGCTCACCGATCGCGGATCGGTTGGCGACGACGGCCTTGGCCGACGCCGGGATGTCGGGCCCACCCGAGGAGATCTTCAACTCGACGTTGATTCCGTCCGCGGTCAGGGACAGCTCGCCGACCCGGCCGACGGGAACTCCGCGGTACGTGACCTCGGCGTTGGTGAAGATGCCGCCGGAGTCCTTGAACTGCGCGTTCACGTCGAATTCACCGAACCCGAGCAGGTTGTCGAGGCGGACGTATTTGGCGCCGACGTAGACCAGCCCGAGCATCGCCACGATGGCGAACGCGACGAGCTGGATCCTGACCAGTCGTGACCTCACTGTCCACCCCCGATTCCGAACTGCTCCAGCAGTCCCCCGAGCGGGTTCTGCGGCGACGGCGCTGCGCCGTCCGTCGTGCCGTTCTCTGCACCGTTGCCGGCCGCGGGCGCGGTTCCGGGGAGACCCGGGATCCGCAGACCCGTCGGGGCGGGGATGATCGGCGGAATCGGCAGCAGCGACACCGTCGGCCATCCCGGCTTCGGTCCGTTGCCGTTGTAGTACGGGTTCGAGGGATCGACGATCGGCTTGGGCTCACCGAACTTCGGCGGCACGTACACCGGGTCGCCCTGACCGACGCCGAGTGCGCTGAGCGCATCGCCGATCTGCAGGTCGACCGTGAGGAACAGGTTGACCGATCCGCCGAGCGCGATCTTCTCGACACCGTCCGGGAACGGGACGGTCGGGATGAACGCGAGCGAATTGGGCAGGTCGTCGCCGGACTCGGCGAGCGCCTTCAGCGTCGGCCGCAGTGCGAGGAGATCCGCGATCAGATCGTTCTTCGACCTGTTGATCACGTCCGTGCCGACGGTACCGAGCCGGTCCAGCTGCGTCAGCATCTGGGTGAGCTGCGGACGCTGCTCGTTGAGCACTTCGGCGGCGATCGGGAGCTGATCGAGGATCAGCCCGATCTTCTCGTTCTGTTCGTTCACCCGTGTGGTCAAGGTGTCGAGTCCGTCCAGGGCGCGGGTGATGTCGTCGCGCTGCTGGTTGAGACCGTCGATGAGCGTGTTCGCCTGCTCGAGAAGTCCGCGGACACGATCCTCACGCCCGTCGAGTGCGGTGGTCAGTTCGTGCACGATCGGCTGCAACTGGCCGACGCCGCCACCGTTGAGCAGCAGCGACAGCGCGCCGAGTACCTGCTCGATCTCGGTGGCGTGCCGGGTGCGATCGAGGGAGATCGTGTCGCCGTCCTCGAGCCGCGCGGGATCCTTGTCCTCCGGCGGTTCGGACAACTGGACGAACTTCTCGCCGAGCAGGTTCGTCTGCTCGATGGCGGCGACCGCGTTGGCCGCGAGATCGACGGACGAGTCGAGGACGACCTCCACATCCGCCGTCCAGCCGTCCGGCGCCACCTTGATCGTTTCGACCCGGCCCACCGGAACACCGTCGACCTTGACTGCGGACTGCGGGACGAGGTCGAGGACGTCGTCGAACTGGATCGTCAGGTGCATCGGGTGGTCACCGACATCCGGACCGCCCGGCAGCGGAACTCCGTAGATTCCCTCCGACGAGCATGACGTCACTGCAATGGCGACGGCGCACGCACCGGCGCCGAGGATTACCGACCGCTTCATTCGCCCTCACCACCCGTTGCACCTTCGAATCGCGGCGACACGACACCCGGCACCGTGCCGGGCGTGACCGTCCGCTGAATGTTGTCGGCACTCATGATCCCGAAGGGAAGCACGAGCGACGGCGTCTTCGCCGATTGCGTGATCTGCGACGTGATGTTGGCGCAGTTGTCGATCAGCGGCTGCATCTGACGCCCGAGTTGCTCGAACCGCGGATCGCCGGGAACCAGCTTGCCGAGGTCGATCAACTTGCACGCGACGCCGGCCGGATCCTGCAGATCCGGGAACGCCAGACGCGATGCCAGGTTGCCGGACTCCGCGTCGTAGGAGTTGGCCAGGTTGCTGATCGCCAGCGGAAGCAGGGTCAGCGAGTTGACGAGCGACTCGCGGTTGTCCGCGAGGGTCTGCGTCACCGGAACCAGATCGTCCACGTTCTCGGCGAGGATCTCCCGGTTGTCGGCCACGAACTTCGAGACGTCGCCGAGGGCGATCGCCAGCTGGTTGAGGGCGGCACCGAGGTTCTCCCGCTCCCCCGCAAGGAATCCGGACAAGTCGGAGAGCTGCGAATTGAAGTCGCGGACCTGCTGATCGTTGGCCGCCAGCGCACCCACGAACACCTGGAGGTTCTTGACGGTGTCGAACAGGTCGCCGCGGCTCTCGTTGAGCGTGCGGGCGGCGTCGGACAGCTGATTGATGCTCTGCCCCAGCGCCTCTCCGTTGCCGTCGAGGTTGGCCGCGCCGGTCTCGACGAACTGGGACAGCGCGCCTTCCTTGTTCGCCCCGTCCGGGCCCAGAGCGGTGGAGAGCTTCTCGATGCTCGCGTACAGCTCATCCACCTCGACAGGAGTGGCCGTGCGGTCACGCGAGATGACGGCACCGCTCTGCATCTTGTCGCCGCCCGTGTAGGCAGGCGCGAGCTGGATGTAGCGGTCGGACACCACGGACGGCGTGACCTGGGCTGCCTTCGCGTCGGCGGGGATGTCGACGCCACGATCGACGCGCATGTCGACCTTCACCTGGTCGCCCTGCGGTTCGACACCGTCGACTGATCCGACCTTCACACCGAGGATCCGCACGTCGGAACCCTCGTAGATGCCCACCGACTTGTCGAAGTACGCGGTGATCTGCGTGGTTCCTGCGCGGGTGAACAACCACCACAGGGCCCCGGCGATCACGAGCGCGACGATGACGATTCCCGCGATGAGGGCGACCCCGCCGCGTCCGCCGCGCTCGGCGCCGTTCTCGACGTCTGCCATCAGTTACCCCCCAACGTGCGGACGGGATCGCGCGGACCGGGAATGTCGGGCAGACCCGGCGGCAGGAGGTTCACCACGACCTGGTCGAACCAGCGACCGTTACCGACCACGTTCGTGTACAGGCGGACGAACGGCTCGTACAGTTTCATCGCCTTGTCCAGGTTCTCGTTGTTGGCCTTGAGGATCTCGACGACACCGTCGAGCTGTTCGAGCGCGGGACCGATGGCGGCCTCGTTGTCGCGCACGAGTCCGGTCAACTGCTGCGACAGCCGCTGAGTTCCGGTGAGCAGCTGAGAGATCGACTGCTGACGGCTGTTGAGCTCACCGAGCAGCAGACCGGCGTCGCTGATCAACCGGTTGAATTCGGCGTTGCGGTCGGCGAGGACCTTGGTGGTCTTGCCGGTCGCGTCGAACAACTTCTGCAGTTCCTGATCGCGGCTGGCGATGGTCTGCGACAGCCTGCTCACACCGTCCAGGGAGGCTCGGATCTCCGTGGGAGTTCCCTCGAACGCCTGCGACAGCGTCACCATGCTCTGTGCGAGCTGATCGGAGTCGATGTCACCCACCGTCTGTGCGGCGGCCGAGAACGCTTCGATCACGTCGTACGGAGACGTGGTGCGGTCCAACGGGATCACGTCGCTCGGATTCAGGGTGTCCGAACCACGGGGGTCGAGGGCCAGGTACTTCTGACCCAGGATCGTCTTGATCTGGATGGACGCCGACGTCTCGTTGCCGACCCACGCGTCCGACACCTTGAAGGCGACGTCCACATGGTCCCCGTCGAGCTCGACGGACGTGACCTTGCCGACCTTGACGCCGGCGATCCGGACCTCGTTGGAGGGCTTGAGCCCTGCCGCCTCGGTGAATTCGGCGTGATAGGTCGATCCGGCGCCGATGAACGGCAGCGAATCGAGGAAGAAAGCCGACAGGGTGGCCAACAGCACCACGAGAATGCCGAGGGCACCAGCCACTGCCGGGCTGCGACGTCTGCTCATCGTGTCTGCAACTCCTGTAGGCCGTCCTGCGTGCACCGTTTCGCCGAGTTGGTATAGAGCGGCTGGTTGACGGTGGGCAAGCCCGTGGGCAGGTTCAGTTGGGGCGCGGTACCTGGTCCTGCGACGATGTCGACTCCACAGAGGTAGAACTGGAACCAGGATCCGTAACTGGCTGCCCGGCCGAGCTTCTCGAGCTTTACCGGAAGCGTCTGGAGAACGCTGTTGACCGTGTCGGAGTTACGGTTCAACGTCGTCGCCAGCGTGTTCAGTGACGTGATGGATTCCTGGATGGACGGTCGGGTGGGTTCGAGCAGGTCGGCCGTCGCGTCGGTCAGTCCCGCGAGGGACGTCACCGCCGAACCGACCGTTCCCCGCTCGTTCGCCAGGCCCGTGACGAGTTGCTGGGTGTTGACGATCAGCGAATCGAGTTGATCGTCACGCTGATTCACCGTGGCCAGCACGTCGTTGAGGTTGTTGATCACCGCACCGATCACCCGATCCTTGTCGGCGACGGTGTTGGTGAGGCTTGCCGTGTTCTCGACCAGTTCCGTGATGGTTCCCGACTCGCCCTGGAACACCTGGATGATCTGGTAGGACAACTTGTTCACGTCGTCGGCACTGAGGGTCTGGAACAGCGGACGGAACCCGTCGAACAGCGTGGTGAGGTTGACGGCAGGCTTCGTCCGCTCCATCGGAATGGTGTCGCCGCCGCTCATCTTCATTCCCTGCTGCCCCTCGCCCTGTTCGAGCGCGATGTAGCGCTGCCCCACGAGGTTCCGGAAGCGGATGGTCGCGGTGGTGCTGGCGGGCAGCCAGTCCCGTTCCGACACCGTGAACTGAACCTCGGCTTCGCGGTCGTCGTGGATCGCGATCTTCTCGACCTGACCCACACGCACACCGGCGATGCGGACCTCGTCGCCCTCGTTGAGCGAGGTGACGTCCGAGAAGATCGCGTTGAACTTGGTGCCACCGCCGCCACCGAGGTTGGCGATGGTGGCGGCCAGCAAACCGGTCGCGAGGATGGTGACCACGGCGAACACGATCAGCTTGACCAATGGTGCGGCCAGGCCCCTCACTTGAAGCTCACCTCAGTCCCCCTCATGGTCGGCGCGCCGACGAGTGTCGTCCAGCTCGGCACGTCCTCCGGCGCCATGCCCCCGGCCTCGCCGTAGACGACGTCCAACGTGTCCTGCTCCATCTTCGAACCCGCGTAACTTGCGGGCGTGACCTCGGCTCCGTACCCCGGGACCTGATCGGGGACTCCGGCGGGCGCCGGGAGGAAGTCGATGGTCGACGGGCCGGGATTCCGCGAAGGCACCTGGTAGGCACCGTCGTTGTAGGACGACCCGCCCGGGTACTGCGGGAACTTCCCCCCCGGAGCGGTGACGTTGTCGTAGCAAGCCGGTCCGCGGTTGTCGAGCAGCCGCGGCTCGTCCTGGTTGGGCACGTAGCGACCCTTCGGATTGACGAACTGCACGCTGGCACGCACACCCGGGTACGGATCGTCCGGTGCCAGCAGTTCACGGGCGACGGGAGCGGACTTGGCGAAGCCCGCGAACGTGCAGCCGAAACTCGGCGAGTAACGGCCGAGGATCTGCAGTGCCTCACGCGAATCGGCGGCGATACTGACGATCGATTCGGCGTTGGTCTGCAGGAGATCCGCGGTGCTGGACGCGGTTCCGGTCAGCGACGCGAGCAACGTGGAGATCTCGCCCTGCTTCTCCACCACGGTATTTCCGGTGGTACGGAGATTGTCGAGGGCGTTGACCAGGTCGGGCGCCGCCTCGGAGTACGTCTGCGAGAAATCTGCCAGACCGCGCAGATCCTCCTGGATGGTAGGAAGTTCCGTGTTCAGCCCGCCGAAGATCTCCTCGAGACGGTCGAGCGTCAGTCCGAGTTCGGCACCGCGCCCGCTCAGTCCCTGGGACAGCGCGCCGAGCGTGTTCGCCAGGTCCTGCGGCGGAATCGCCTGCAGCAGCGGCAGCAGACCGTCCAGAACCTCGCCGACCTCGACGGCGTTGCCACTCTTGTCCTGACGCAGCGTGTCGCCGGCCTGGATCGGCGGAGCGGTGTCGCCCTCGGGAACGATCAGCGACACATAGCGCTCACCGAACAGCGTCTTGGGCAGCAACCGCGCCGTCGCGTTGGACGGAATCAGCTGCGCCTTGTCGGGCTGGATCGCAAGATCCAGGGTGACCTCGCCCTCATGGGAGGACGCCGAGCGCACCTCGCCGACGATGAGGCCACGGACCTTCACGTCCGCATTGGGCGGCAGGGCATTTCCGGCGGTGTCCGTGAGCAGGTCGATCTTGACGACCTTGGTGAACGTCTTGTTGAACATGCCGATCGTGAAGACCAGGAACAACGCGAGGACGAGGAAGAACACCAGCCCCAGCACCCGTCGGCCCACAACAGATGTCGTGTTGCTCATCCGGCCACCCTCACTGTGGTCGTCGTGCCCCAGATGGCGAGGCTCAGGAAGAAGTCGAGAACGGCGATGGTGACGATCGCGGTGCGGACCGCCCGACCCACGGCCACACCCACACCGGCGGGACCACCCGACGCGTGATAGCCGTAGTAGCAATGGATCAGGATCAGCACGAACGCGAAGATCAGCACTTTCGCGAACGAATACAGGACGTCCTGCGGTGGCAGGAACAAGTTGAAGTAGTGGTCGTAGGACCCGGTCGACTGGCCGTTGAACACGGTACTGATGACGCGGGAGGCGAGATAGGCCGCGAGCAGACCGACAATGTACAGCGGGATGACGGCGACGAATCCCGCGATCATGCGGGTGGTGACAAGGAACGGCACACTCGGTACCGCCATGACCTCCAGCGCGTCGATCTCCTCCGAGATGCGCATGGCGCCGAGCTGCGCGGTGAAACCACAACCGACGGTGGCCGAGAGCGCGAGTGCCGCAACGATCGGCGCGATCTCACGGGTGTTGACGTACGCGGACAGGAAGCCGGTGAGGACCGAGCTGCCCAGCTGTTCGAGCGCGGCGAAACCCTGCAGTCCGACGACGACGCCGGTGAAGCCGGACATCATCGCGATGACGCCGATGGTGCCGCCGATGACGGCGAGCGCGCCGCTGCCGAATGTGACCTCGGCGAGCAGCCGGAGCACTTCCTTGCGGTAGTGCACGAGAGTGTGTGGCGACCAGGCGATTGCCCTGGCGTAGAACGACATCTGCTCGCCGGCCCGGTCGAGCACGTTGAGCGGCGCACGACCGACTCGGCGTGCCGCCATCAGCGTCCGGTCACCGCGTCCCTTGGCGATTGTCATCGGGTCACGATCCCTTCGCCGGAACGATTTGGAGGTACACCATGGTCAGGATCAGGTTCGCGAAGAACAGCAGCAGGAACGTGATCACCACAGACTGGTTCACCGCGTCACCGACGCCCTTGGGTCCGCCCTTCGGGTGGAGGCCTTTGTACGCGGCGATGACACCGGCGATGACACCGAAGACGGCCGCCTTGAGCTCGCCGACCCAGATGTCGGGAAGCTGCGCGAAGGCCGAGAACGATGCCAGGTACGCACCGGGATTACCCCCTTGGAGAATGACGTTGAAGAAGTACCCGCCCGCGATACCGACCACGGACACGAGGCCGTTGAGCAGGATCGCGACGAGAACCATGGCAAGCACCCGAGGCACGACGAGTCGCTGAATCGGGTTGATACCGAGAACCTCCATGGCGTCGATCTCTTCGCGGATCGTCCGCGCACCGAGATCCGCCGTGACGGCCGAGCCCGCAGCCCCGGCCACCAGAAGTGCCGTCACCAGCGGGGAACCCTGCTGGATGACGGCGAGCACGCTGGCCGCTCCCGTGAACGACTCCGCACCGAGCTGCTTGATGAGCGATCCGGTCTGCAGAGACACCACTGCGCCGAACGGAATCGCGACCATTGCCGTCGGCAGGATCGTGACGCTGGCAATGAACCAGGCCTGTTCGATGAACTCGCGGAACTGGAACGGCCGCTTGAACGTGTTTCGTGCGACGTCGACGAAGAGCTCGACGATATTTCCGGCCTGCGTCAGCGCACCGTTGACCGGCCGCAAGACCGAGCTGCGGGTAACCCCCATCCGATATGCCTACCCTTGCCCGTGAGTGGTGTTTTCGTATCCTTCGCCCCGGTATGCGGGGATGACCTGTGTGTCTTCCTGGCTGTATGCGTAGTCGTAGCCCCCGCCGCCGTTTCCGCCGGAAGTCTCGTCGAGGCTTTCCTGGATGGCGATCTGGGCATTCTCCGGCAGGGTGTGCATGATGTGCCGGACGCGTTCCTGACGGCGGGCCACGGCCTGCCGGAACGGCATCCCCGGCGTCGCCTTCATCTGCGGGACGATGCCCTCGACGTCGTCGACACCACCGGCATGGTGGCCGGCATCGACCATCGCCTGCTCCTGCGCCATGGTGGCCTCGTCCTTCTCCTCCGACATCCCGATCGGACCGATCATCGTGCCGTTGAGGAACTGCTTGACCACCGGCTCCTCACTGGTGAGCAGCACCTCCCGCGGACCGAACATCACCAGATGCCGGCGGAACAGCATGCCGATGTTGTCCGGCACCGTCCGCGCGAGGTTGATGTTGTGCGAGACGATCAGGATCGTCGCGTCGATCTCGGCGTTGATGTCGATCAACGTCTGCGAGATGTAGGTGGTACGCACCGGATCCAGACCCGAGTCCGGCTCGTCGACGAGGATGATCTGCGGGTCCAGCACCAGGGCCCGGGCCAGGCCCGCGCGCTTGCGCATGCCGCCGGAGATCTCGCCGGGCAGCTTGTCCTCGGCCCCGAGCAGGCCGACGAGCTCCATCTTCTCCATCACGATCTTGCGGATCTCGGACTCGGACTTCTTGGTGTGCTCGCGCAGCGGGAACGCCACGTTGTCGAACAGGTTCATCGACCCGAACAGCGCGCCGTCCTGGAACAGCACTCCGAACAGCTTCCGGATCTCGTACAGCTCCTTGGACGAGCACTCGAGAATGTTGGTGCCGTCGATCACGATCGAACCCTGCTCCGGGCGGAGCAGACCGATCAGCGACTTCAGGAACACCGACTTACCCGTACCCGACGGCCCGAGCAACGCACTGACCTCACCGGCAGGGAGGGTCAATGTGACGTCCTGCCAGATCCTCTGCGAGCCGAACGACTTGGTCAGTCCCTCGACGGATACCTCGACTCCCACCATTACCTCCGCGACCGTTCGATGCACTCACCCCGTGTGGGTTGGGTCACTCTATCGCATCGACGTGTTACCTGTGACAAGGGATGCTACTCATGAGTAAGGAAGCATGCCAACAGCGGGTCCCACTATGCAAAACAACGCGTCTGAACTGGGATAACGGTAGCGAAATTTCTGGTCGCGCGTCCAGCTTTCGGCCGGGAATCTCGACACTCCGAAGCCGTCTGCGGACGCAAAAAGAGGGCCACTCCCCACGGATGGGGAGTGGCCCTCTTCGTCTGCTCGGCGAGCAGCGCGGGAGAGACCGTCTTACTTGACGGTGATCTTCGCGCCGGCAGCCTCGAGCTTCTCCTTGGCGGCGTCGGCCGCGTCCTTGGCAACCTTCTCCAGGATGGCCTTCGGAGCACCCTCGACGAGGTCCTTGGCTTCCTTCAGGCCGAGGCCGGAAACGACCTCACGGACGACCTTGATGACCTGGATCTTCTTGTCGCCGGCCGACTCGAGGACGACGTCGAACTCGTCCTGCTCCTCAGCAGCCTCGGCGGCAGCCGGTGCTCCGCCTGCAGCGGCAACGGCGACCGGGGCAGCGGCGGTGACCTCGAAGGTCTCCTCGAATGCCTTCACGAACTCCGAGAGCTCGAGGAGGGTGAGCTCCTTGAACTGGTCCAACAACTCTTCGGTGCTGAGCTTCGCCATTGTGGCGGTCCTTCCTGTAAGTCCCATGTCGCTGATCCGCGACCGGGCGGGGTTATAGCAGTGATGCGCGGGTGCGGATCAGCTTTCGGCTGCAGCCTCGGCGGGAGCTTCGGCAGCTCCGCCTTCTGCGGCCTTCTTTTCCTGCAGAGCAGCAGCCAGTCGGGCCACCTGCGAAGCAGGAGCGTTGAACAGGCCTGCGGCCTTTGCCAAGTTGCCCTTCATCGCGCCGGCAAGCTTGGCCAACAGGATCTCGCGGGACTCGAGGTCCGCGATCTTGTTGACCTCGTCCACGGACAGCGCAGCGCCGTCCATGTAGCCGCCCTTGATGATGAGCGCCTTGTTGTCCTTAGCGAAGTTCTTCAGAGCCTTCGCAGCATCGACGGGCTCGCCCTTGATGAATGCAATGGCGGTCGGACCGACGAAAAGGTCATCAAGGCCCTCGACGCCCGCCTCAGCAGCGGCACGCTTGACCAGGGTGTTCTTGGCGACGGAGTAGGTGGCACCTTCTCCGAGAGCGCGTCGCAGTGTCGTGATGTTGCCCACCGTCAGACCACGGTATTCCGTGATCACAGCAGCGGTCGAACCCTTGAACTGCTCGGTGATCTCCGCAACCGCGGAAACCTTCTCAGGCTTTGCCATACTTCGCCTCCTCTCATGACAGTCGTTATCCCACTTCGGAACCGCTGCGTACCGCCGGAATCCCGGAGCACACAATCCACGACATGCAAAACGCCCCGGTGCAGGGCACACGGGGCGTGAAAGGAAACGATACGGCCAGGGCGCTAGCCCACAACCGATACGCATCCCCCTACCTCGTCCTCCTGCGTGGGCCGCCGGACATTCCCGGACTTTCAATCACACCCTTGCGGGCGCGATCACCAACGGTCTTGGGTAGAACATGATTTGGGGTGAAGTTCAGATACTGCATTGAACTCCGCAGGACAGATTACGGCATGGCCTGCACAACCGCCAAATCGTGGCCGCGACCCGCCTCGCGGAAGTGATCGGCGTCACTCCATGGCCGCGGTGTGGTTCAAAAGACTGAAGCTGCATCGAATTACCTGTTACGCGCCGTTACATATATGGGCTAGCTTTTGGTCATGACAATCCTCGAAGCCCGGGCCGTCGTGGCCGGGTCCCGGACGCGCCGCTTCCTCGCGCTTGCCGTGATCTGCCTGGCCGAACTGCTGGTCGTGCTCGACAACACCATCGTCAACGTCGCCCTCCCGTCGATCGGTGTCGAACTCCGCACCAGTGTCAGCGGCCTGCAGTGGGTCGTCGACGCCTACACGCTGACGTTCGCAGGCCTGCTCCTGGCGTTCGGCAACCTCGGCGACCGCTACGGTCGTCGCCGCGTCATGGTCATCGGCCTGATCGGCGTCGCCTTCATGTCGGTCGCCGGCGCCAACGCCGAGAGTCTGGGGCAGGTCATCGCGGCCCGGGCGGCGATGGGTGTCTTCGCGGCCGCCGTCTTCCCCGCGACCCTCGCCCTCGTCATCAACATCTTCACCGACGTGCGGGAACGGGCGCTGGCCATCGCCGCCTGGACCGCGATGGCCGGATTCGCGATCGCCATCGGGCCGATGGCCGGCGGGTGGCTGCTCGAGCATTTCAGCTGGCACTCCGTCTTCTGGATCAACGTGCCGATCGCCGTGGGCGCGGCAGCGGCGACGCTGCTCCTGGTGCCGGAATCGCGCGCCTCCGTCATCGGACGGATGGACCTCGTCGGAATCGCCGCCTCGATCACCGGAATCACCGTCCTCGTGTGGGCCATCATCGAAGCCCCTCACCACGGGTGGACGTCATCCGTCACGTTGGGCGCCGTCGCCCTCTCGATCGCGGTCCTGATCGGATTCGTCCTCTGGGAGCTGCGCACCGAGCACCCGATCCTCGACCTGCGGCTGTTCCGCAACCGCAGGTTCTCCCTGCCCGCCCTGGCGATCGCCATCGGGTACTTCTCGATGTTCGGCTTCCTGTTCCTCATCACGCAGTACTTCCAGGGCGTCCGGGAGTACACGCCGTTCGAGTTCGGTGTCGCGTCGCTGCCGTTCGCGGTGTCGGTGGCGGTCGGCGCCCCCGTCGCCACACTTCTGGCGCAGCGAATCGGCACGACCCCGGTCATCGTGTTCGGCCTCCTCCTCACCGGGGTCGGCCTGTACCTCGGCGGTCAGGTGGCCGTCGACAGCAGCTACCTGACGGACGTCCTCCCGTCGATGGTGTCGATGGCGCTCGGATTGGCCATCGTGCAGGGGCCCGCGACCGAATCGATCATGGCGTCGCTGCCCCTCGACGAGGCGGGAGCAGGCTCGGCCGTGAACGACACGACCAGGGAAATCGGCGGAACGCTCGGTGTCGCCGTGCTCGGATCGATCGTCGCGTCGTATTACGCGACGACGATGAGTCCACTGCTCGACCGGATTCCGGCCGCGTTGATGAACGACGACGAGAAGGGGTTCGCACGCGCGACGGTCCTGAGTGTGCTCGAGATCCGGAAACGGGAGATCCCGCCGTTCCTCGAACAGCAACGTGAGAATCTCATCCTCACCATGAAGACGACGGTCTTGCAGGGCTCGCACACTGCGTCGCTCGTCGCGGCGGGCGCCGTGGTGGTCTGCGCGCTCGTCGTCGCGATCTTCATGCCCTGGGCGCCGGCTCGCACGGACTCCGTGATGCTGGCGTGGCGAACGAAGTCCGAATCGGGAACCGCCGACGAAGACTGAACCCGGAAAAGCAGTTCGGCCGGTACGGAAGATTTCCGTACCGGCCGAACTGTGTGAAGCGTGACTTACGCGTCGGCATCCTCGAGAAGGTTGCGGGTGCGGTTCGGGTCCACCGGGATGCCCGGGCCGGTGGTGGTCGAAACGGTGACCTTCTTGACGTAGCGGCCCTTCGCGGAGGACGGCTTCGCACGCAGGATCTCGTCCAGCGCGGCGCCGTAGTTCTCCACCAGCTTGGCGTCGTCGAACGATGCCTTGCCGATCACGAAGTGCAGGTTGGCCTGCTTGTCGACGCGGAAGTTGATCTTTCCGCCCTTGATGTCCGCGACAGCCTTCGTGACGTCAGCCGTCACGGTGCCGGTCTTCGGGTTCGGCATCAGGCCACGCGGTCCGAGGACGCGGGCGATGCGGCCGACCTTGGCCATCTGATCGGGAGTCGCGATGGCGGCGTCGAAATCGAGCCATCCACCCTGGATCCGCTCGATGAGGTCCTCGGCACCGACGGCGTCGGCTCCAGCTGCCTCGGCCTCGGCGGCCTTCTCTCCGACTGCGAACACGATGACGCGGGCGGTCTTACCGGTGCCGTGCGGCAGGTTGACCGTGCCGCGGACCATCTGGTCCGCCTTGCGGGGGTCGACGCCCAGACGGACTGCAACCTCGACGGTCGCGTCCATCTTGCTCGACGACGTCTCCTTCGCCAGCTTCGCAGCCTGCAGCGGGCTGTACAGCTTGTCGAAGTCGATCTTCTCAGCGGCGGCGAGATACGCCTTGCTGCGCTTTGCCATTTCTTCTGTCCTAACTTCTCACCGCAGTGTGTGTCTCGTCTGCGATGGTGAATGGTTCAGTAGTGGTCTGGGCCTGGCCGGCCCTCCCACGCTTTCTTCGACGGCGGTGCCGTCAGTAGATCGCCGACGGTGACGCCGCCGATCGATCAGGGCTGACTCAGCCGTCGACCGTGATACCCATCGAGCGTGCGGTGCCGGCGATAATCTTCGCGGCCTGCTCGATGTCGTTCGCGTTGAGGTCTTCCTGCTTGGTCTTCGCGATCTCGCGCACCTGGTCCATGGTCACGGAAGCGACCTTGGTCTTGTGCGGCTCGCCGGAGCCCTTCTGCACGCCTGCAGCCTTGAGCAGCAGCTTGGCAGCCGGAGGGGTCTTCAGCTTGAAATCGAAGGTCCGGTCTTCGTAGACCGAGATCTCGACCGGCACCACGTTGCCGCGCTGGGACTCAGTCGCCGCGTTGTAGGCCTTGCAGAACTCCATGATGTTCACGCCGTGCTGACCAAGCGCGGGACCCACGGGCGGTGCAGGGTTAGCCTGACCGGCCTGGATCTGAAGCTTGATGAGCCCTGCGAGCTTCTTCTTCTTGGGGGGCATCTCGATTTCCTATTTCTTGCTGGGTGTGTTTCTTGCTACTGCAGTGCAAGTATGTGGCGCTAGATCTTCGCGACCTGCGTGAAGGACAACTCGACCGGGGTCTCGCGACCGAAGATCGAGACCAGGACCTTGAGCTTCTGCTGCTCGGCGTTGACCTCGCTGATGCTGGCGGGCAGCGTGGCGAACGGGCCGTCCATGACGGTGACCGACTCGCCGACCTCGAAGTCGACCTCGATGAGCGGCTTCGCGAAGCTCTCTCCGCCGGTCTCCCCCGCCGAGACGGTTGCCGCGGCGGCCTGCTTCTTCTGCTCCTGCTGCGGGAGCAGGAACTTGATGACCTCGTTGAGGGTCAGCGGGGACGGACGCGACGTCGCACCGACGAATCCGGTGACGCCGGGCGTGTTGCGCACGGCTCCCCAGGACTCGTCGTTGAGATCCATGCGGACCAGGATGTAGCCGGGCAGAACCTTGCGGTTGACCTGCTTACGCTGGCCGTTCTTGATCTCGGTGACCTCTTCGGTGGGAACTTCCACCTGGAAGATGTAGTCGCCGACGTCGAGGTTCTGGACACGGGTCTCGAGGTTGGCCTTGACCTTGTTCTCGTAGCCCGCGTAGGAGTGAATGACGTACCAGTCACCGGGTGCACGGCGCAGAGCGGCCTTGAGTTCCGCAACGGGATCCTCGGGCTCTTCGGCGGCCACAGCCTCGTCGGCGGTCCCAGCCTCGTCGGCGGTCCCAGCCTCGTCGACGGGCGCCTCGTCCGCGGCGATCTCGTCAGCCGGGGCGTCCTCGGCGTCGTCACCGTCGATTTCCGCGGCTTCGGTGCCCTCCTCGGCAGCCTCGACATCCACTTCGGCTGCCGCCTCGGCAGAAACACGCTCTTCGGCCAAAGCCTCATTCGTGTCGTTCTCGGGGGTGCTCACTGGGGCACTCGCTTCCTCTCGTCACTCACATACTTCGGATCCACCGGGGCGGATTCCGTCAACCGAACAACCAGGTGACGCCCTTGATGACCACCAGATCCAACACGCCGATGAACGTCACCATGAACACCACGAAGACCAGGACGACACTGGTGTAGGTGATCATCTGCTTGCGATTGGGCCAGATGACCTTGCGCAGCTCGGCGATGACCTCGCGGAGGAACCGGCGCAGGCGCTTGAAGATGTTTTCCTTGCGCGGCGTGTCGGCGCGATCCTTCTTCGCCGGCTTGACCTTGGTGGTCGTGTCCGACTTCGAGAGTTCCGGTGACTTCACAGAACTCGCGGCGACCTCGGTACCTGCCGGTGAACGACGGCCCTGGCGCTTACCGCTGGGCTTTCCCGAGGGAGTGGCGGAACGCGTGGTGGTGGCGTCGGCCGCAGTGTCGTCGGCACCGTCCGGGCGCGTCGACCCTGAAGTGTCGCCGTCGCGCTTGGCGCGCTCCTCGCTCACGTCGTTCCTCTCAGTCGCTGGCATCCGGGGGCAGGGGCGACAGGACTTGAACCTGCAACCTGCGGTTTTGGAGACCGCTGCTCTGCCAGTTGAGCTACGCCCCTTTGGTCGGGAGACCTGGTCCGAAACTAGCCTCGAACCAATTCTTGACCGACCTCTCTGTGATTACATGACACGCGCGCCACCCTTGCCGGCCGTACAGCACCGTAGGGCAGCGCGCAGCGCTGAGTAATCCCAGAAATCTCAGTGTACTTCAAAGCCCCGGAACAAACCCAATCCACCCGGCTGTCAGGCCAGACGGACCGTTGCGGTGGCGCGACCGAAGATCTTCTTTCCCTCGGAACGCGCCACGATCGCGACTACTGCTGTCTTGCTTTCCTCGTCGAGCGACTTCACCTTACCGGTGTACTCGACCTGCGCGGCCTCGTCCTCACGGACGTAGACCGAGCTCGTGAAACGAACGTTGTATTCCTTGACCGCACCCGGATCGCCGAGCCACGACGTGACGAATCCGCCGCCGAGACCCATGGTGAGCATTCCGTGCGCGATCACGTTGTCCAGACCGGCGAGCTTGACGACCTCGTCGCTCCAGTGGATCGGGTTGGGATCGCCGGACACGCCCGCGTAGTTGACCAGGTCGCCACGCGTGAGCTTCACGATGCGCTCGGGGAGTTCTTCACCCACCGAGACGTCCTCGAACTTACGAAGCGCCATGCATGATCACGTCCTTGACTGCGTGAGCGATGTTCTCGTCGACCTCGCCGCCGGTACGCGCGACGAGCGTCGTCCAAGTGGTCTGGACCAGGTCGTCGTGCTGATCGGTGACGATGTTCTTGGTGACGATGATGTCGCTGCCGCCCATCTGACGGAACGACTCCAGGTACACGTCACAGACCAGACGGTCGCCGACCTTGATCGGCTTGTGAAACTCGAGCCGCTGGTCGGTCTGGAGAATCTGGCTCGGATCGTAACCGGTGACGATCTCCTTGAAGAGGCGTCCCTGAGCGATGATGCCGACAAGCGAGATGAACGTCAGAGGAGCGAGGAGGCCGTCGTAACCGAGGCCCTTCGCGGCTTCTTCGTCGTGGTGAGCGGGGTGCCAGTCCTGCACGGCACGCGCGTACTCGCGCACCTTCTCGCGTCCGACCTCGTAGAAGTCGTCGACGCGGTAGTGGTGCCCGACCATCGCCAGTGCGTGCGCGGCAGGATCGGCAGGAACAGCCGCGGGCACGTAGGCCTCTGTCTCTGTCACAGTGTCAGTCACGCGAAAGAACCTCTTCTACCCTTGACGTCAGCGCGTGAGGGCAGCCTAGAGGACTCCCTTCGCGAACGCAGTCCTAGTTCCGGACCGTGTTACTTGGACTCGCGGTGCGACTGGTGAGTTCCGCAGTTCGGGCAGAACTTCTTGATCTCCAGGCGATCGGGGTCGTTGCGCCGATTCTTCTTGGTGATGTAGTTGCGGTGCTTGCATACCTCGCAGGCCAAAGTGATCTTGGGCCGAACGTCAGTCGAGGAGGCCACGGGATGCCTTCTTTCGGGTGAATCTGATTACGAACAATCAGGGTGGATCATGCATATTGTGTAGCGGTGACCGGACTTGAACCGGCGACGCAACGATTATGAGTCGTTTGCTCTACCAACTGAGCTACACCGCCTCGGTGTCGAGTGTCGCGCACTAGGCGCTCCACTTCAATCCAGCGAGCCCCCTAACGGAATCGAACCGTTGACCTTTTCCTTACCATGGAAACGCTCTGCCGACTGAGCTAAGGGGGCGTGCTTCGCTCGCACATCGCTGCGCGCTGAAGCCTTGACGAGATTACACAGAGTTCGCGTCCAGAACCAAATTGCCTGGTCAGCGGCTTTCACAAGTCGGTGCACCCGACAGTTCCGCTGGTGGCCGTGCTCGAGACCTGCGATCGAGCTCGGGGAGCACGCCGAAGTCCGTCCAGCCGGGCGGCCGTACCTTCGGCCGGTCCCAGCGTTCGCGTCCGAAGAGGTGCATGCGACGCGTCGGGCCATGTCGCCGACGATCCGGTCGGCATCGCCGCATGCGTGGGCGCCCAGTTTCGTCCACGAACGACAGAACCCCGGTGAGCTGTCGCTCACCGGGGTTCTGTGTGTGGCAGATGTAGGATTCGAACCTACGTAGGCATAAGCCGACGGATTTACAGTCCGCTCCCATTGGCCGCTCGGGCAATCTGCCGGGTTGCACGAGGAGCGCGAAATCAATGCGAAATCGCTCTCCGCTGCGGAAAGAAGAATACAACGAACGGCCCCCCGTTTTGCAAACCGGGTGGATACGGGCGGTTGCGAACCGATAGCGTCGAATCTGCTCGTCGGCATTCGGCGAGCCCCCTGCCGGGTCGCGGCGGGGAGAACTAGACGAAACCGGGAGTGTGAAGTGGCTGATTCGTCCTTCGATGTGGTGAGCAAGGTGGAGCGTCAGGAGGTGGACAACGCCCTGCATCAGGCCGGCAAGGAGCTGTCGACCCGGTTCGACTTCCGGAACACGGGAGCATCGATCGAATGGTCCGGCGAGGAAACCATCACCTTGACGGCCGACACCGAGGAGCGACTGCTCGCCGCCCTGGACGTCTTCAAGGAGAAACTGATCCGGCGTGACATCTCCCTGAAGGCGTTCGACGCGGGCGAGCCGGCGCAGTCCGGAAAGATCTACAAGCTGTCCGGCAGCCTCGTCCAGGGCATCACCACGGAGAACGCCAAGAAGATCACCAAGAAGATCCGCGACGAGGGCCCCAAGGGCGTCAAGGCGCAGATCCAGGGTGAGGAACTGCGGGTGAGCAGCAAGAAGCGCGACGACCTGCAGGCCGTGATCTCCCTGCTGAAGGGTGAGGACTTCGGGATCGCGCTGCAGTTCGTGAACTACCGGTAGGCGCTCCGCACCCGTGCGCCTTTCTGGTTGTAGGAACGACCAGAAAGGCGCACGGGCGGCGAAGCCGCCTACATGCCTGCCATGCGCTCGAGCCGCTCGATCCGGTCGGCCATCGGCGGGTGGGTGGAGAACATCCGGCTCATCTTCTCGCCGGTGCGGAATGGGTTGGCGATCATCAGGTGCGACTGCGCGGCGAGCTGAGGCTCCGGCGGCAGCGGTGCTGCCTGAGTGCCCTGCTCCAGCTTCCGCAGCGCGGACGCCAGCGCCAGGGGGTCGCCCGTGAGCTCTGCGCCCGACTGGTCGGCCTGGTACTCCCGGGACCGGGACACCGCGAGTTTGACGACGGTCGCGGCGATGGGCCCGAGCAGTGATACGAGGAGCAGCGCGATCGGGTTGGCGCCCTGTCCCCCGCCGCGCCCGCCGAACATGTTGGCGAACATGGCGAAGTTCGCGAGTCCCGACACGACGGCGGCCATGGCGCCGGCGACGGAGGAAATCAGGATGTCGCGGTTGTAGACGTGCGACAGCTCGTGTCCAAGCACGGCCCGCAACTCTCGTTCGTTGAGGATCTGCAGAATGCCGCTCGTCACGCACACCGCGGCGTGGCGCGGACTGCGCCCGGTGGCGAAAGCGTTGGGCGCGGACGTGGGGCTGATGTAGAGCCGCGGCATCGGCTGGTGCGCGGTGGTGGCCAGTTCCCGGACGATGCGGTAGATGACCGGGGCCTGCACTTCGGTGATCGGCTGGGCGTGCATGGCCTTGAGAGCCATCTTGTCGCTGTTGAAGTACACGTACGCGTTCATTCCGACCGCGAACACGATCGCCAGCAGCAGGATGGTGGGGTTGCGGAACAGCGCGCCGATGAACACGATCAGCGCCGACATGCCGACCAACAGAACCAGAGTCTTCGCCCCGTTTGCGTAGCGCACGTCACGCCTTCCTTGTCGTTGACACCCGATCACGTCGCACGAGTTTCGGGATCTTGATCATTCAACGAAACACGGTGGTGGGACGGTTCCCGCACGGACGACGAGAAATCGGGTGAAGACGAGTTCAGATACTGACGATACGGCTCAGCCGACGCGCTCGATCGTGTAATCGACGAGCTTCACGAGGGCGTCGTTGGCGGGGCCCTGCGGCAGCTCGGCGAGCTGCGCGCGCGCCTGGACCGCGAACTCCTCCAGCTTCGCCTTGGCGGCGGCCATGCCGGGCGACCGTTCGAGGAGCGCGAGCGCCTCCGCGACGTCGTCGTCGTTGGTGACGGGGCCGTCGAGGAGCACCCGGAGGCGATCGGCGTCGGGGCCCTCGTCGCGCAGCGCGTACAGGACGGGCAGCGTGTGGACGCCCTCACGCAGGTCGGTTCCGGGTGTCTTGCCGGACTGCGCGGACACCGAGGAGATGTCGATGATGTCGTCGGAGATCTGGAAGGCGGTGCCCACGGCGTCGCCGAGGCGTTCGAGCCGCTTCACGTGGTCGGCGTCCGCGCCGGAGAAGGTGCCGCCGAAGCGTCCGCACGCCGCGATGAGCGAGCCCGTCTTCTCCCACACGACCTTGAGGTAGTGCTCGACCGGATCCTGCTCGCCGCGAAGCCCGATCGTCTCGCGCATCTGGCCGGTGACGAGTTCGGCGAACGTCTCGGCGATGATGCGCACCGCCTCCGGTCCCAGCGTCGAGACGAGACGGGACGCGTGCGCGAACAGATAGTCGCCGGCGAGGATCGCAACGCTGTTGCCCCACCGCGAGTTCGCGCTGGGTGCACCGCGGCGCATCGACGCCTCGTCCATCACGTCGTCGTGGTACAGCGTGGCGAGGTGGACCAGCTCGACGACGGTGGCCGCCGTGACCACCGACGGGTCGGAGGCCTTCGGCCCGAGCTGGGCGGTGAGCACCGTGAACAGCGGACGGAAACGCTTGCCTCCCGCCTTCGCGAGATGCAACGCCGCCTCCGTGAGGAAGTCCTCCCCGTCGGAGAGCTCACTGACCAGCAGTTCCTCGACTTCCTTCAGTCCTTCACGGACCGTGGCAGCGAGCTGCGGGTCGCCGAGATCGATCCCGGCGACCGTAGTGCCCACTACAGCGTCGGCAGCGGTGTGTGCTGCGCCCTCGGTGCTCACGTTCTCAGTACCCATCCTGTCGTCAGTGACGGCTCGGTTCCCGCGCCGTCGGTGGCGGCTCGGCTACCACGGTAGTGAACCTAGCGGTTCCGCTGCCCGTCGGCCTCGCCGCGGTCGCATAGCGAAGCCTGACAGGATGTAGGTGTGGTCGCAGCAGAACAGTCGCCCGCGGGATCCCCGCTTCCCACCGCCACCGATGT
The DNA here is from genome assembly GCF_011603105.1 of Rhodococcus sp. A14. Lineage (NCBI taxonomy): Bacteria > Bacillati > Actinomycetota > Actinomycetes > Mycobacteriales > Nocardiaceae > Rhodococcus > Rhodococcus sp. A14. The sequence goes on from NZ_JAAOQS010000029.1 coordinate 43,926, forward strand.
CCTGGTCATCGGTGCTGGTCCGGCCGGTTCCTCGGCTGCCGCGTGGGCGGCCCGCGCGGGTCGTGACGTGGTTCTCGCCGACGCGGCGGTGTTTCCCCGCGACAAGACGTGTGGCGACGGACTCACTCCGCGTGCCGTCGCCGAGCTCGACCATCTCGGTCTCGGCGACTGGGTGCGGTCGAAAGGAACCAACCGCGGGCTGAGGCTCAGCGGGTTCGGTCAGGAGCTCGAACTGGAGTGGCCGGGCAGGTCGTTCCCGGCGGTCGGCAGCGCCGTCGCCCGCACCGAGCTGGACGACAGGATCCGTGCGACCGCCGTCGACGCCGGGGCCGTCATGGTGCAGGGCGCCAAGGCAATCGGCGTCGAACGGGACGGCGACCGGGTAACGGCGGTGACGCTGAAGACGTCCGACGGAACCCACACCATCGGCTGCCGGACGCTGATCGTCGCGGACGGCGTCCGGTCCACACTGGGCAAGCAGCTCGGCCGTGAATGGCACCGGGACACGGCCTACGGTGTTGCCGCCCGCGCCTACATCGCCACCGACCGCAGCGCCGACCCGTGGATCACCTCGCACCTCGAGCTGCGGGACGGAGCGGGGACGCTGCAGTCGGGCTACGGCTGGGTATTCCCCCTCGGCACCGGTGAGGTGAACATCGGCGTCGGCACACTGGCCACCGCCAAACGTCCGGCCCCGGGTCCGCTGCGACCGCTGCTCGACCTGTACACGGCGCAGCGGCGCGACGAATGGAACTGGGACGGCGAGCTGCGCGCGGTGGCGTCTGCGTTGCTGCCGATGGGCGGTGCGGTGTCGCACATCGCGGGCCGGAACTGGGCGATCATCGGCGACGCGGCGGCGTGCGTGAATCCGCTGAACGGCGAGGGCATCGATTACGGGCTCGAAGGCGGTCGCCTGGTCGCGGAAATCCTCGACGCCGACGACCTGACGGAGCTGTGGCCCGCGATCCTCCGGGAGCGGTACGGCCGGGCGTTCTCCGTGGCGCGGCGACTCGCCGGGCTGCTGACCGTCCCCCGGGTTCTGCCCGCGTCCGGTCCGGTGGCCATGCGGTCCCGTGCGCTGATGACCATCGCGGTCCGGGTCATGGGCAACCTCGTCACCGAGGAGGACAGCGACCTCACCGCCCGCGCGTGGCGGGCGTCCGGTCTGCTGTCGACGAAGGTCGACTCGCGACCGCTGTTCGGCTGACGTTCAGCGGGTGGCGCGGTGCAGGGCAACCACGCCGCCGGTGAGGTTGCGCCACTGCACGTTCCGCCACCCGGCGGCCTCGATGCGCTGCGCGAGTTCCTGCTGGGTCGGCCAGGCGCGGATGGACTCCGCGAGGTACACGTAGGCGTCGGGGTTGCTGCTGACGGCGCGCGCGACCCGCGGCAGCGCCCTCATCAGGTACTCCATGTAGACCGTGCGGAACGGCCCGAACACCGGGGTCGAGAACTCGCTCACGACGAGGCGCCCGCCGGGTTTGGTGACGCGGGCGATCTCGCGGAGACCGGCGTCGAAGTCGGAGACGTTGCGCAGCCCGAAGGAGATGGTCGCGGCGTCGAACACGGCGTCGGCGTAGGGCAGGTGCATCGCGTCGCCCGCGACCATCGGGACGTGGCGTCCACTGCCGGCCTGCAGCATCCCCTTGGAGAAGTCGGTGGCCACACACCAGGCACCCGACCGTCCGAGCTCGACGGTAGAGACCCCGGTCCCCGCCGCGAGGTCGAGAACGCGCTCCCCCGGCTTCAGTGCCAGGGCCGAGCGCGTCGCCTTCCGCCAACTGCGGTCCTGACCGAACGACAGGATCGTGTTGGTGAGGTCGTAGCGCTTCGCGACGCCGTCGAACATCGACGCGACCTCGTGCGGATCCTTTTCGAGCGACGCCCGCGAACCGTGTGTAGTTGCCACGCCCGAAACGCTACCAACCGCGCCCGGCGCCGATGTCGGCGCCGGGCGCGGCGGCGAGGCGGTCACTTCTTGGAGACCCGCACCAGCTTCTTGTTGACGAATTCGTCCATTCCCCACGGACCGAGTTCGCGCCCGACGCCGGAGCGCTTGACGCCGCCGAACGGCAACCCGGGAAGCGTGGTGCCGTGCTCGTTGACGAAGGCCATGCCGACGTCGAGCCGGTCGGCGACCTCACGTGCCCCGTCGAGGTCGGTGCTCCACACCGAACCGCTGAGACCGTAGGAGGAGGAGTTGGCGAGTTCCACGGCTTCGTCGGCGGTGGCGACCTTGTAGACGACGCCGACGGGCCCGAACAGTTCCTCGCTGTACGCCCGCATCTCGGGGGTCACGTCGACGAGCAGGGTCGGTTCGACGTACGAGCCGGGGCCGTCGATCTTCTTCCCGCCGGCGAGGAGCGTCGCGCCCTTGGCGACGGCGTCCTCGATCTGCTCGATCAGCGAATCCGCGGCACTCTGCGAGGACAGCGGCCCGAGGACGGTCTTCGCGTCGAGCGGATCGCCGGTCGAGGTGGCCTTGAAGGACTCGGCGAGCTTGGAGACGAACTCGTCGTAGTTCGGCTCGGTCACGATGAAACGTTTGGGAGAGTTGCAGGCCTGGCCCGCGTTGGACAGGCGGGCACGGGTCGCGGTCTTGACCGTGGCGTCCATATCGTCGGTGTCGAGGACGACGAACACGTCGGACCCGCCGAGTTCGAGCACCACTTTCTTGAGGTTGCGGCCCGCCGTCTCGGCGACGCTGGTCCCGGCCCGCTCGCTGCCGGTGAGCGAGACGCCCTGGACACGCGGATCCGCGATCATGTCGGCGATCTGCTCGTTGGTGGCGAACACGTTGATGTACGCGTCCTCCGGGAGACCGGCCTGCCGGAAGATCTCCTCCATCAGCAGTGCCGACTGCGGACAGTTCGGGGCGTGCTTGAGTAGCACGGTGTTGCCGAGCATGAGGTTCGGCGCCGCGAAGCGGGCGACCTGGTAGTACGGGTAGTTCCACGGCATCACGCCGACGAGCGCACCGATCGGCCTGCGGTAGACCACCGATTCGTCCGCACCCGGCACGTCGAGCCGTTCCGCCTCGAGCAGCGCGGGGCCGTTGTCCGCGTAGTAGCGGTAGATCGCCGACGAGAGCTTGACTTCGCCCTTGGCCTCCCGGACGGGTTTGCCCATCTCAAGGGCGATCATCCGCGCCAGTTCGTCTTCGCGCTCCGCGTAGAGATCGGCGGTTCGGCCCAGAATCCGGGCGCGTTCCTCGGCGGCGGTCGTCCGCCAGTCGAGATATCCGTTGTGGGCGCGGGAGAGCGCCGACTCCACTCCTGCATCGTCCAAGGTCGTGAATTCCCGGACGGTTTCACCGGTCGCGGGATTGACAGTCTTGTACTTCGCCATACTCCGGGCAACCACGAGCCGGCCTCTCGAATTCCCCACCGGTTTCGATCCGCTGGTCAGGCCGCCCGGGACTCGCGAAAGTCCTGCCCGCCCACAACCGCCGCGTAGTGACCCAGCAACTCGTCGCAGATCGCAGGCCACGTGCGGTGCAGCACCGACTGCCGGGCGGCCTCACCGAAGCGGGCGCGCATGCGGCGGTCGCGCAGTGCGTCGACGGCGCTCGGCAGCAGTTCGCCGAACCGGTCGACCGGAAGCAGGTAGCCGTTGCGGCAGTGCGCGACCAGATCCCGCGGACCCCCGGCATCCGGTCCGATCACCGGCACCCCGCTGGACAGCGCCTCCTGCACCGCCTGGCAGAACGTCTCGTGCTCGCCGGGGTGGACGAAGACGTCCAGGCTCGCGTAGGCCTCCGCGAGCTCCACACCGCCGAGCTGCCCGGTGAACACCGCGTCGGGCATCAACCGGTGCAGGCGGGCCCGCTCCGGACCGTCGCCGACGATCACCAGCCGCACCCGCTGGTCGCCGGCGAGTGCGGCGAGCCGCTCGACGTGTTTCTCGGGCGCGAGCCTGCCCACGAATCCGACGACCGGCCGATCCGAGCCGCCCAGCCAGGAGTCCCGCAGACCGGTGCTACGACGCGACGGTGCGAATCGAGTGGTCTCCACGCCGCGCGCCCAGCGATAGACCCTCGGAATCCGCTGCTCGGCGAGCGCCTCGACCGCCGACGTGGACGGCGCGAGAGTGCGCGTGCAGCCCCGGTGGATGCGACGCGTCCAGGCCCACGCCGCGCGACTGGTGATGCCGAGGCCGTAGCTCTCGGCGAAACCCGCCACGTCCGTCTGGTACACCGCGACCGTGGGGACGTCGAGCCGGTGCGCCGCACCCAGCCCGCCCGCACCGAGGAGGAACGGTGACGCCAGATGCACGACGTCGGGGTCGAACGCCCGCAGCGCGGCGGTGAGTCCGGGCTGCGGCAGACCCACCGGGAGCGAACTGACCTTCGGCACCATCACCGCAGGCACCCGGTAGACGGGTACGCCGCCGTGTTCGGTCGGCGCGGACGTCTGCGATCCGACCGTGTCCGGGGCGACGACCATCGCCTGGTGTCCGGTGCGCTGCAAATGGTCGAGAACCCGCAGCACCGAGTTGGTCACACCGTTCATGTTGGGAAGAAACGATTCCGCGACGATGGCTACTCTCACGCGCTCAGCGTGGCAGTGCTCGTGGTCACAGCAGCGAGATCGACGTGACCGTCGCGCGAAGTTCCGGGAAACTCAGGATGACACTGCCGGCTGGGCCTCCGCCGAACTCTCCCGCCGCCGCAGGTACCAGATCACCGGTCCCGCGATCAGCCAGGTCACGACGATCAGCGAACCGGCGGGGACGACGGCGACGCTGGCGTCGCGCCCGGACACCCGCACCAGGTCGGGGTCGCTGCGCGCGTATTCGACGTCGATGCGCTGCCCCACCGTGAGCTTCGTCGGGTACAGCACGCCCAGTTCGGGGTTGTGCGTCACCCCGTCAGGGGTGACGAAGCTGATAGCCGACCGCAGCGAGCCCGCCGACAGCACCTCCGCCGTGGCCACGCCCCGGTCGGATTGGATGGTGTGGTCGTTGCGCCAGGCGGCCAGCACGAGGAGCACGGCCAGGACCGAGATGCCGATCACCGCCACCAGCACCCCCCGCCGGACGCGCCGCGACACCCGCGCATTCACAGTTGTGCCCGCACCGCGGCGTGCAGTTCGCGCAGCCCGGAACGTTCGGTGGTCACCTCGAGCACCCGGATTCCGCGGTCGCCGGGCGCGTCGGGCGCGCTCAGCCGCGTCGACAGCTCACCCAGACCCACCAGGTGATGCTCCACCCGGTAGGCGGCACAGAGTGCGGCGAGATCCATCCCGTGCGGAGTACCGAAGACCCGCTCGAACACACCGGCGTACTGCGGATCGCCCTGCTCGAGCAGTTCGAAGATGCCGCCACCGTCGTCGTTGGCGACCACGATGGTCAGGTCCCGGGGCCGCGGTTCGCCCGAGCCGATGAGCAGCCCGGACGCGTCGTGCAGGAACGTCAGGTCGCCGAGCAGGGCCACCGTCCGCCCCTCCTCGTAGGCCAGCGCCGACCCGACGGCCGCGGACACGGTGCCGTCGATGCCGGCGACACCCCGGTTGGACAGCACCCGGATCTTCGGCGCCGGATAGCTGACGAGCGCGGCGTCCCGCACGGGGTTGGACGCCCCGAGCAGCAACTGGTCACCGTCGGTCAGGGCGTCCATGACGGCGGCCGCCACGTGCAGTCCCGTCGCCTTCGGGTGGGCGGCGAGTTGCGCGCGCACCGCCTTGTCGGTGTGTTCGGACAGCGTGCGGCACCGATTGATCCAGGCCCGGTCGGGTTCACCGGACACGACCGCCCGGGTTCCGGTGGCCAGCACGTTGCCGGACACGTCGGGCCAGCGGGGGCCGGTGGTGAGCGCGTAGACGGCCACCGCCGGATCGGCGAGGACCTTCGACACGGACCGGTGGAGGGTGGGGCGTCCGGTGATGACGGCCTGCCGCGGTTTGAGCTGCGGCAACGCCATCGGATGCACCGGGATGCCGTGCAGCGGCGCGGTCGGCTCGGCGACCGTCGGCAGTCCGGCGAGTTCGGGCCGCAGGGCGGACCCGTGCCCGGAGATCACGATGGTGTCGGGGGTGAGGTCGAGGTCCATCGGCACGTCGAGCGTCGCGTGCTGGGTGGTGGTCCACGCCGCCCCGCCCGGTCGTCCCTGCGGGACCGGACCCTGCGCGTGGACGTCGGGGACGAGCGGTTCCCGGAGCGGGATATCGAAGTGCACGGGACCGGCGTTGCCCGACCTCGTGCCGCGCGCTGCGGCGAGGACCCGGCACACAGCCGAACGCCACTGGCTGTTCTGCCGGGCATCGTCCTCGGCCAGGCCCAGGCTGATGGTCGCGCGCACCTGGCTGCCGAACAGACCGAGTTGTTCGATGGTCTGGTTGGCGCCCGTGCCGAGCATCTCGTACGGGCGGTTGGCGCTGAGCACCACGAGCGGCACCCGGGCGTAGTTCGCCTCGAGGACCGCGGGTCCGAGATTGGCGACGGCGGTGCCGGACGTCATGACGATCGGGACGGGACGCTTGCCGGCCACGGCCAGGCCGAGCGCGAGGAATCCCGCGGTGCGTTCGTCGATGCGCATGTGCAGACGGAGCCTGCCCTCGAGGTCGGCGGCCTGCAGGGCGAACGCCAGCGGCGCGTTGCGCGAACCCGGGCAGAGCACGACCTCGCGTACTCCCCCGCGGACCAGTTCGTCGACGACCGCGGTGGCTTGTGCAGTGGACGGGTTCACGACATCAAGAGTGTCAGATCCTCCGGCACCCCCGCCCGGCGACCTCGCCGGGTGAGTTCACGGCCACATCGCGGGCGCTGACACCATGAACGCATGCGCACAGTCTTCGATCCCGCCGAACTTCCCCCACACCGCATGTATCAGGTGCTGACCGCCTCGATCGTGCCCCGGCCGATCGCGTGGGTGTCCACCGTCTCGGCGGACGGGGTGGCCAACCTGGCCCCGTACAGCTTCTTCTCTGTGTCCAGCACCCACCCGCCGGTGGTGCAGTTCACGTCGGTGACCCGCAAGGACAGCCTCCGCAACATCGAGGCGACGGGAGAGTTCGTGATCAACGTGGCGACCGAGCCGCTGATCTCGACGGTCAACGCCAGTTCCGCCACGTTCGACAGCGAGGTCGACGAGTTCGCTGCGCTGGGTATCGACACCGAACCCAGTGAGCGGGTCCGTCCCGTGCGGGTCGCGGGTTCGCCGGTCGCCATCGAGTGCACCCTGCACCAGGTGATACCTGTCGGTGATTCGTTCGTGGTGATGGGCGACGTCGTGACGGTCGCGGTGCGGCCCGAGGCGCTCGCCGACGACGGACTTCCGGACTTCGCGGAGCTCGCCCCGCTCAGCCGACTCGGCCGCAACGAGTGGGGTCTGCCGCCGAAGGTCGTGAGGCTCGACCGACCGCATCGCCCCGCCTAACGGATCGATTGGTTAGGCTTACCTGACAAATCGCACCGCTACCGGGGGAGTAACCGACGCCATGGCTCAACGCAGCAAGTTCGTCAAACCTCAGAGTCGCCGGATCGCGTCCGCACGCGTCGTGGCGGGCAAGCAGATCAGCCCGAACTTCGTCCGCGTCACCATCGCGGGCGAGGAACTCGACTCCGTCAGCCCGATGGGGTTCGACCAGTGGTTCCGGATGTTCATCCCCCAGCGGGGACAGAGCACGCTGCGGTTACCGACCAGCGCGAGCAACCTCTGGTACGCGCAGTACAAGCTGATGTCCAAGGACACCCGGCCGGTCGTGCGCAACTACACGATCCGCGAGATCCGGTTGGCGGGATCGGGAACGTTCGGCGACAGCACCGAGATCGACATCGACTTCGCCTCGCACGGCGACCTCGGTCCCGCGTCGGCGTGGGCCAACTCGGCCGCGGCCGGTGACGAGGTGGCGATCCTCGACGAGGGGCTGATCTACAACCCGACGCCGGACGCCGAGTGGCAGCTGCTCGTCGGTGACGAGAGCGCGCTTCCCGCCATCGTCGGGATCCTGCGATCGGCTCCGCGGGACCTGCGGGCCGAAGTCTTCGTCGAGATTCCCGATGCCGAAGACGCTCAGGAAGTTTCGGTGGGTGACGGCGTGAACGTGCACTGGTTGGTGCGCGAGGACGCCGATGCCCGTCCGGGAGTGCTCGCACTCGACACCGTGAAACAGGCGGAGCTGCCGACCGGGCCGTCCTACACGTTCGTGGCCGGCGAGAGCGAGCTGACGACGGCGCTGCGACGCCACCTCGTGAACGAGCGCCGCATCCCGAAGTCCGACATCTCGTTCACCGGGTACTGGCGCCACGGCCACGCTGCCAACTGACCACAGGTGAGTGGCACAGCACGCCGGGGCGCGCCGGGCCACTCACCTGGGTTCTCAGTTGGCGTGCTTCTGAACGAGGGCGCCCAGACGCGGAAGTGCCTCGATCACATTCTTCTTCGCCGACGGACGCAGCGACGAGTACACCTTCTTGACAGCACCGCGGTCGCTGCCCTCGATGCGCTCGTCGGTCACACCGAGGAGCGAGTCCGCGACCTCCTCGCCACGCGCGACCAGGTACTCGGAGAATCCGGCCTCACCGCTGGCGGTGAAGGCCTGCCAGTACGGCTCGAGCTTGGTGACGAATGCCGGCAGCAGGCCCTCGATGGCGTCCGGCACGATCGACGGTCCCACCTTCTTGACCGCGCCGTATCCACCCTTGAGTGCCAGTCCCGAGGCCCCCGACTTGTCCGAAACCTCCGCGTCGATGAGAGCCTGGACGTCTGCGATGACCGCAGGAACGCGCGACTCGTCGAGCAGGGTTTCGTTCAGAGCTGCAACCACTTTCAATGCCTCCGTATTGACTGAGCGATCAGGTCCGGCAGACACTATACGAAAAACCGGACTCCGCGTTGTTCGAGCAGGCCATGGCACCGGCGGGCCCGCTCGATCCACCAGCGTGAACGCTCCGCGGACGCGGCGAGAGCCGTGACGCGTTCGACGTCGGGTGCCACCGCGTCGACGGTGAGTTCGCCGTCGACCGGTTCGCGGGGGCGGGCCACGTCCGCCTCGAAGAGTCCCCCGGTACCCAGACCGCAGGCGAACTGCAATTCGGGGAGCGCGGCGGCAGCGGCGACACCGGCGGCGATACCGACAGCGGTGTCCAAGGCGCTCGACACGACCACCGGCACACCGTACGAAGACAACTCGTCCGCGAGCGACAGCAGCCGCCGCATTCCCCCGAGCGGGGCGACCTTCACGACGGCCACGTCGGCACCGCCGGCCCGCACGACCTTCAGCGGATCCTCGGCGCGCCGGATGCTCTCGTCGGCGGCCACCCGCACGTCGGGCATCCGCCTGCGGACCTCCACCAGCTCGGGCACGCTCGCGCACGGCTGCTCGGCGTATTCGAGCGGACCGTCGACGGTCAGGGCCCGCAGCGCGGTCTCGGCCTCGTCGACCGACCACCCCCCGTTCGCGTCGACGCGCACGTTCGGAACGAGTGCGCGGACCGCCCGCACCCGCGCGACGTCGTCGTCGAGCGTCTGACCACGTTCGGCCACTTTCACTTTCGCGGTTCGGGCACCGGGGTAACGCTCGAGCACGGCGGGCACCCGGGCGGCGTCGACGGCGGGGACGGTGGCGTTGATCGGCACTCGCGTTCGTACCGCGGGCGGCGGCCCGAGCCAGGCGTCCTCGATCGCCGACTGCAACCAGTGCGCCGCCTCGTCGTCCGCGTACTCGGGGAACGGCGCGAACTCGCCCCACCCCGCGGGACCGCGCAGCAGTAACGCTTCTCGCGTCGTGATGCCGCGGAACCGCACGCGCATGGGCAGACTCACCACGACGGCATCGGCCAGGACCTCCTCCAGGGAGGGCAGGGACGTCACGACGTCAGGGCTGCCCGGGCAGCAACTGGAGCATGAGGGCCTCGCAGTCGGCGAGCAACGTGTCGTCCTGCATCAACCGTGCGGTGATGAACGTCTTGCGACCCTCCACGCGGTCGACGCTGCCCTCGACGGTCAGCCGCGTGTCGAGCGGTGTGATCGCGCGGTAGTTCACATGCAGGTAGGCGGTGCGGCTGATGGGCCGCCCGTACGCGTGGACGATCATGCCCATCAGGTCGTCGAACAGCAGCGGCAGCGTGCCGCCGTGCGCGGCACCGTTGCCCCCGAGGTGGTAGCGCCGGAACATGCCCGCACTGCGCACGCCCTCGGGCCCGAACTTCTCGATGTTCCACGGCGGCATGAGGAGACTCCCCCGGCCCGGCAGCTCGATCGTGCGGCCCGCCGGCGACCGCCCCTCGGGAACGACGTGCGGTCCGAGCAGTTCGGCCAGCTTCTCCACCTGGTCCGCGGCCTGCGCGAGCACGTCGTCCGGGGCGTCGACCGACACCGCGAGGTCCTGCAACGTGCGCATTCCCTCGACGAACCGCGGCCAGTCCGGACCGGGCGTCACCGGCTCGTACTTGGGGAACCCGCCGTGGTGCTCGTACTCGTCGTCGCCCTTGCCGTCGAGACGGGTGACGTCGGCAGCCTGTTCGCTCATACCTGCACGGTAAACCCGGGCAAACTCGTGCGCGCGCGGACACCCGCCAACCGCACCCGATAACCTCGGAGCCGTGACTTTCAACCCGCAGCACTGGCGACCGGTTCCCGGTTTCGAGAACCTGACCGACATCACCTACCACCGGCATGTCACCCAGGGAATCGTCCGGGTGGCGTTCGACCGTCCCGAAGTGCGCAACGCCTTCCGCCCGCACACCGTCGACGAGTTGTACCAGGCGCTCGACCACGCCCGGATGACGTCCGACGTGGGCGCCGTGCTGCTCACCGGCAACGGTCCGAGCCCCAAGGACGAGGGGTGGGCGTTCTGCTCCGGCGGCGACCAGCGCATCCGCGGACGCAGCGGATACCAGTATGCGGAAGGCGAAACCGCGGACACCGTCGACAAGGCCCGCGCCGGACGTCTCCACATCCTCGAGGTCCAGCGGCTGATCCGGTTCATGCCGAAGGTCGTCATCTGCCTCGTCAACGGCTGGGCCGCGGGCGGCGGTCACAGCCTGCACGTGGTCTGCGACCTGACCCTCGCCAGCCGCGAACACGCCCGTTTCAAGCAGACCGACGCCGACGTCGGCAGCTTCGACGGCGGGTACGGCAGCGCCTACCTCGCCAAGATGGTCGGCCAGAAGTTCGCCCGCGAGATCTTCTTCCTCGGTGAGACGTACACCGCGGAGGAGATGCACCAGATGGGCGCCGTCAACAAGGTCGTCGACCACGCCGAACTCGAGGACGTCGCGATCGACTGGGCCACCAAGATCAACGGCAAGTCCCCGCAGGCCCAACGCATGCTCAAGTACGCGTTCAACCTGCAGGACGACGGCCTCGTCGGTCAGCAACTGTTCGCCGGCGAGGCAACCCGCATGGCGTACATGACGGACGAGGCCGTCGAGGGCCGCGATTCGTTCCTCGAAAAGCGTGAACCGGACTGGAAGCCGTACCCCTGGTATTTCTGAGATCCCCTACGTGTACTCGACCGCCATGCGGTCGATGGTGCCGTTGAACGGGAACGGCGCCCGGTCGTAGTAGTCCAGCGACACCGGGGATCCGAGGCAGGTGCCGACGTCGAGACAGTCGTTGGCTGTGAACAGCAACGGCACGCTCACCGGCACCTGCCCCTCCCCGACGACACTGCCGTCGACGCAGAGCTTCACGTTCAGCGGGCCACCGGGCCGCGTCTCGACGAACTCCGTGACCACCTGCACCGTGCGGGTGCCCGGCGGGATCGGCACGGTCGAACGAATCTTGGTGCGCATCAGGATGAACAGGTTGTACTCGTAACAGAGGTAGCCGTCGTCGACGAAACACGTGAGTCCGCCGGCGTTACTCCCCAGCGCGTAGAGCACTCCGCTCGGATTGTCCGGAGCGGAGAGGTCGAGGGTGACCCGGTTGTTCTTGTTCCCCAGCGCGGGAGCGCAGAACTCGGGCATACGGATCGTGTCGCCGGAGAACTCCCAGCTCGTGTACGGCGTCGTGATCCGCTGCTCGGGATGCAGCGCGATGACCCACAGCCCGCCGCCGACGGGGAGCACGTTGTTCTTCGCGGCCTCGATCGCGAACAGTTCCCGCAATTGCGCCAGCTTCCGCGGATGCTGCTCGGCGAGGTCCCGGTTCTGGGTCCAGTCCTCGTCCAGGTTGTAGAGCTCCCACACATCGTCGTCCGGGCTCCAGTCGCGGATGCCACCGGGCACACCCGCCGCCCAGGGTGCGCGTGGCCCGAACGCGGACGCCATCCAGCCGTCGTGGTAGATCGCCCGGCTGCCCATGATCTCGAAGTACTGAGTGAGCTTTCCCCCGGTGGCGCCGCGTTCGACGAGCGTCTGCGCGAAGCTGGCGCCGTCCACCGGATCCTGCGGAACACCGTTCACCGTCCGTGGCGGAGTGATCCCGACGATGTCATAGAGCGTCGGCACCACGTCGTTGCAGTGCAGGAAATGCGTGCGGGGCGTCGGGTCCGGTGCCACCTTCGCCGGCCACCGGACGACCATCGGGTTGCGGGTGCCACCGAGATGGGAGGCCAGCAGCTTCATCCCCTTGTACGGTGCGCTGCCCGCCCACGCCCAGCCCGCGTGATACATGTTGTCGGTCTTCGGCGACCCCAGGACGTCGAGGCCACCGAGTTCCTCGAGGGCCGCGATGTGCTGGGCAGGTGTGGTAGGAATACCGTTCTGCGCCAACAGTTCACTGATCGTGCCGTTCTGCCCCTCACCGGACGAGCCGTTGTCGCCCCAGATGTACAGGACCAGCGTGTCGTCCCGGTACCCCAGACGGTCGAGCTCGTCGAACAGCCTGCCCACCTGGACGTCGCAGTGCTCGGCATACCCGGCCGCGACCTCCATCAGCCGGCGCTGGAAGGGTTTCTCGTCGTCGGGAATGTCGTCCCATGCGGCCATCGTCGGGTCCCGGTCGGTCAGCTCCGCTTCGGGGGGAATCCAGCCCTTCTCCTTCGCCCTCGTGAAAACCCGCTCCCGGTAGGCATCCCAGCCGTCGTCGAACTTCCCGGCGTACTTGTCGGCCCACGGCTTCATGATGTGGTGCGGTCCGTGCAGACAGCCGCTGGCCCAGTACATGAAGAACGGTTTGTCGGCGTCGAACGCCTTGTGCCTGCGCAGCCAGCCGATGGCGTCGTCCGCGAGATCCTCACTGAGGTGGTAGCCCTGCTCCGGGGTCTTCGGAGGCAGCACCACCGTCGTGTTCCGCACCAGGTTCGGCTCGTACTGCGACGCCTCGCCGGCGAGGAAGCCGTAGAAGTACTCGAACCCGAGACCCGTCGGCCAGTTGTCGAACGGACCGGCTGCGGTGGTCTCCTCGGCCGGCGTGTTGTGCCATTTCCCGAAAGCGGCAGTGCTGTACCCGTAGTGGCGCAACACCTCGGGCCCCGTCGCACTCGACCTCGGGATGTGGCCGGAGTAGCCGTCCCAGTCGTTGGCCAGCTCGGCGATCTGCCCGTTGCCGACGCGATGGTGGTTGCGTCCGGTCAGCAGCGACGCGCGGGTCGGCGAACACATCGCGGTCGTATGGAATCGGTTGTACCCGACACCGTCCTGCAACATTGCGTCGAGCGTCGGGGTGTTCACCTCACCGCCGAGGCCACTCGGCAGACCGGGCCCGGCGTCGTCGATGAGGACGACCAGAATGTTCGGGGCGTCGTCGGAAAGCCGCCGCTTCTTCGGAAGTGGGCTGTACACGGACTCCTGCATGGTCCGGCCGGCGATGCTTCCCGACGGCGTCGGCGGGAACGGTAACGATTCGCCGCCCGCTATCGGCTCGCCTGTCACGCTCGATTTCATGGCCCGGTCCCCTCGTCGTCCGCTGCTGTCGATCCAGTCCAGCACCGGGCGGTCACGCACGAGTAGACCCTCCGAGGGTGAAATACGCGGGCGGATTCGTCGCCTCGGCAGGAGAGGGCACGCGACGTCTCCGATTCGGGCACACTGACCCACATGAGCATCGACCGCGAGGTCCCCGCACCGGAACACCGCCGTCCGCCCGGAGTGAGCGACGACACCGTCGCCGCGCTCGGGAAGTTGTCGGAGGCCCTCGAAACGGTCGAGCGTGCCCGCGGGCACCTCTACTCGTTCCATCAACTGATCGGCCACGCCGATCTTCAGCTCGGCGAAGCCGTAGACGCGCTCCGCGCCGCGGGACACGCGGCCGTCGCGGACCGGGTGGAGACCGAACTCGTGGGACGCAACGTCGTCGAAGGCCGGTGGACGTTCCAGCTCGTCGAAGAGTTCGACGATCACTACTGGTCGCCGCTGCGCGAGCACGAGCGGGGCGCACGTCACGAACTCGCCGACGGAAGACGGCACCTGTTCGAGGCGGAGATGAAGGAAGATCGACGCACACACGGCCGGACGGGACACGAAGCCCGGCCCGGCGAAGGAGGGTGACGGGTGGAGATCCTCAGCAGCAGGACGATTCTGCGGCCGCGCGACTACACGACGACACTGGGCTTCTACCGCGACATCCTCGGGCTCGCCACCGCCCGCGAATACCCCGGGGGCACGGTGTTCTTCGCCGGTCAGGGTCTGATCGAGGTTGCCGCGCACGGCGGAACCGGTGAGTCGTCCTCCTTCGACGGCGCCCTGTGGCTGCAGGTTCGCGACCTCACCGCGGTCCAGACCGAGCTTGTTCTCGCCGGGGTGAAGATCGACCGCGAGGCCCGGCAGGAACCGTGGGGGCTGTTCGAGATGTGGATCGCGGACCCCGACGGAATCCCGATCGTTCTGGTGCAGATTCCGGAGGATCACCCCATCCGCCGCGACTCCCGTCCGAAGGGTGAGAACTGACGGGAAGCCATACGCAGGAGTGATCCTGGACACCGGACGTCAGCTGTACATTTTCGGTTGAAATCCGCACAATCTGGGTGTGACCGCAGAGCTCGTAGTTCTCCTGGTGGTGGTCGTCACCGCCCTCGCTTTCGATTTCACGAACGGCTTTCACGACACCGGCAATGCAATGGCCACCTCGATCGCGACGGGAGCTCTGCGCCCCAAGGCGGCTGTCGCGCTCTCCGCATCGTTGAATCTGGTCGGCGCGTTCCTGTCCGTGGAGGTTGCGGCGACAGTTGCCAAGGGCGTGGTGAATCTGGGAGAAGTGGGCGGCGAGGATCTGCTGCTCATCGTGTTCGCCGGCCTGGTCGGCGGCATCATCTGGAATCTGGCGACGTGGCTGCTGGGCCTGCCGTCGAGCTCGTCCCACGCGCTGTTCGGCGGACTGATCGGTGCGGCCATCGCATCCATCGGCATGAGCGGTGTCGAGTGGGGCGGCGTGCTCAGCAAGGTCGTCGTGCCCGCCGTCCTCGCCCCCGTTGTCGCAGCACTGGTCGCCACCGCGGGCACCAAGCTGGTCTACCGGATCACCTCCGGCGTGCCGGAGGACACCAAGGAACACGGGTTCCGCATCGGTCAGATCGGTTCCGCGTCCCTGGTGTCGCTGGCCCACGGAACCAACGACGCCCAGAAGACGATGGGCGTGATCTTCCTCGCACTCGTCGCGCACGGGTCCCTGTCCGCCGAGGACGAGATGCCGTTCTGGGTGAAGCTCAGCTGTGCGATCGCCATCGCGCTCGGCACCTACCTCGGCGGCTGGCGCATCATCCGCACGCTCGGTAAGGGACTCGTCGAGATCGCCGCTCCCCAGGGCATGGCCGCGGAGTCTTCGTCCGCCGCCATCATCCTGACGTCCAGCCACCTCGGACTGCCGCTGTCCACCACGCACGTCGCGACCGGCTCCATCCTCGGCACCGGCCTCGGCCGCACGGGCGCCGAGGTCCGCTGGGGCATCGCCGGACGCATGGCCGTCGCGTGGCTGGTCACCCTGCCGTCCGCGGCGATCGTGGGAGCCGTGTGCTGGGTCATCGCCCACATGATCGGCGGTCTGCCCGGTGTTCTCGTCGTGTTCGCCGCCCTGATCGTGCTCGCCGGGTTCATGTATTTGCGCTCCCGGCTGCAGCCGGTGACGTCCGGCAACGTCAACGCCGAATGGGAGTCGGGCGAGACCGACGTTCCCGCCGAACCCATCGAACCGGGCGTGGCCGAGACCGCGGACTCCGCCGGTCCCGCCACGAACCGCTGAGGGGCTCGCCATGACACTGCTGACCACCACCATCCACTCGCTCTGGCAGGTCATCCTCGTCGGACTGCTGTTCGGCGCGGGCCTCCCCGCGATCTTCGCGCTCGGACTCCGGTCGCTCGGCGGCACGGACACCGGTGAGGGAGTCTCGCAGCCGACCTTCGCAGGCCGGATCGGCGCCTGGGCCTGCTTCGCCGTGGTGCTGATCGCGATCATCACTGGGATACTTCTCTTGATGCAGGGCTTTTTGGCCAGCAGCTTCGGTATCCACATCTTCTGAGCGGCGACCGCGAGTCCCGTTCCATCGACGAAAGAGGCCGAACGCGTGCCCAAGAATTCACTTCGCTCCGTGCTCGACTGGCTACGCGCCGGGTACCCCGAGGGAATCCCGGCGAAGGACCATTTCGCGTTGCTGGCCGTGCTGCGTCGCCGTCTCACCGACGAGGAGATCGAACAGGTCGTTGCGCTGTCCATCGAGACGGCCCACGAGACACCCGAACGCCACGTCGACTACGACAACATCCGCCGTCTCATCAGCGAGATCACCCACGAGGAACCGTCCGAGGAGGACGTTGCCCGGGTGACGGCGAACCTCGAGGCCGGAGGGTGGCCGGTCGGACCCGACGCCGAATGCGGCGACGGCTCCGGCGACACGGAAGAAACCCGCGACGCCGGCTAGCCATGAGCCTTCCACCGTTCCTCTCCTCCATCATCGGCTGGCTGCGAGCCGGCTACCCGAACGGCGTGCCCGAGCAGGACTACATTCCGTTGTTCGCGCTGCTCACCCGCCGTCTGTCGGAAGACGAGGTGGACGCCGTCGCCGACGCCCTCGTCGAGGAGGGCGACCTGCCCATCGAGAAGACCGACATCCAGGTGCTCATCACCAAGGTCACCGACGAGTTGCCGCTGGAGTCGGACGTAGACCGGGTGCGCAGCAACCTCGCCGCAGGCGGCTGGCCGCTGGCCGGGCCTGCCCAGTGAGCGAACTGCAGGTCCTGCCCGTCCCGTCGGGCGTCGGGGTTCTCGGCATCCTGCCGCAACTGTCGGCGATCCTCGACGGAACCGGCCCGGCCGTGCTCCCCGTCCCCGCCGCGGACGAGCGGGAGACCCGCCGACTGACGGACGCGTTGCACCCCGGGGAGCCGATCGACGACGGTGTCGCCCTCGTGGTCGCGACGTCCGGCACGACGGGAGTGCCGAAGGGGGCCATGCTGTCCGCGGCCGCCCTCCGCGCCAGCGGTGACGCGACGCACGCGCGGCTCGGCGGTCCGGGCGCCTGGCTGCTGGCCCTTCCCGCCCACCACATCGCGGGCATGCAGGTGTTGCTGCGCAGTGTCCTCGCCGGCACCGAGCCGGTGGTGATCGACGTGGCCGACGGCTTCGACCCCGGTGCGCTGCCTGCCGCTGTCGCGTCGATGAGCGGTCCCCGCCGCTACACCTCGCTCGTTCCGACCCAGCTGGTCAAGGCCCTCGACCACCCCGAAGCCGTGGCGTCGCTGGCCGCACTCGACGCCGTGCTCCTCGGCGGAGCCGCGACCCCCGCCCCCGTCCTGCGTCGCGCCGTAGACGCCGGCATCACCGTCGTCCGTACGTATGGAATGAGCGAGACGTGCGGCGGGTGCGTGTACGACGGGGTTCCCCTCGGCGGTGCCCGAGTACGGATCGACGGTGACGGCCGTGTCCTCCTCGGCGGGCCCATGCTCGCATCCGGTTACCGCGGACTCCCGGACCATCCGGCGTTCGCCGAACCCGGCTGGTTCCGCACCGACGACGCCGGCGCCGTCACCGACGGCGTCCTCGGCATCTCCGGCAGACTCGACGAAGCCATCTCCACCGGCGGTCTCACCGTCGTCCCGCAGGTGGTCGAGGCGGCTCTCGTCGCGCACCCCGCCGTCCGGGAATGCGCGGTGATCGGCCTCCCCGACGAGCGACTGGGGCGCCGCGTCACCGCCGTCGTCGTCGCCGAGCCCGGCACCGAACCGACACTCGCCGAACTCCGTTCCTTCGTCGAATTCACGCTCGACCCCACCGCCGCCCCACGCGAACTGCACCTCGTCGACACCCTCCCCCTCAGAGGTCCGGGGAAGATCGACCGGCGCGCACTGGAATCGCGGTTCGGCTAGCGGATTCGCCCGTCTGCGGAGACATTGGCCAGATGCGCCCGCAATTTCCGCGCGTCGGGCCAAAATCCACGCGGATGCTGTTGTCCACACGCCGACCTCTATCCACAGGCTCCGCGAAAGCCCAGGTGAGCGAACCAATCACTTCTGCGGGGTGGGGCACGATGTCGCCATGAGCGACGACGTGATCTTCCGACGCAGAGCCCTAGCCGACGGCGTCACCGATTCCGAGATCCGGCATGCCCGCGATTCCGGACGTCTCGTGCGAATCGCGGCGGGGGCATACGTCTCCGACGAGCGCTTCGCCGCACTCGATGCGCCTGCGCTGCACCGGGCCCGCATTGCGGCAGCCCTGCAGTCGCGCCCACCCGGCATCGTGGTGAGCCACACGTCTGCGGCACTTCTGCACGGCATGGATCTCGGCGACCTTTCGCTGGAACGGGTGCATCTGACGAGGAACCACGCCTCCGGCGGCGGCCGAACCGCGGGAGTCCACGTCCACGCCACACGGTTCGACGCAACCGACGTCGTCGCCCTGGGCGGGCTGGCGGTCACCTCCCCCGCCCGGACTGTGGTCGACACCGCACGCATCTCGACGTTCGACCAGGCCGTCGTCGTCGGCGATTCGGCGCTGCACCGTCGACTCGTCACGCTCGACGAGATTCTGGACGAGGTCGGCCGGGCGGGACCTCGCAAAGGCATCGCGACGGCGCGGCGGGCAGCGGGCTTCCTCGACGGTCGCAGCGAGAGCCCTGGGGAATCGCTGAGCCGCATCCGGATCCGCCAGCACGACCTGCCGCCACCCGAACTCCAGCACGTGCTCCACGACGGCACCGGTGCCTTCCTCGGCCGGGCCGATTTCTTCTGGACAGAATGCGGCGTGGTCGGGGAGTTCGACGGCATGGGGAAATACGGCGTCGACGGTGACCAGGCGGCAGTCGCCGTCCACCGGGAGAAACTCCGGGAGGACGCGATCCGCGACGCCGGTACGAGGTCGTCCGGTGGACGTGGCGGGACCTCTTCGACTTCGCCACCGTCAAGGCGCGCTTCGACAGGGCGTGCGCACGCGCAGAGCACCGGCGCTGACCGACGTTCGCCGAGACATTCGTCAGATTCCGGCGCAATTGCCCCTGATTCCGACCACTGTCTGTGAATCCGCCCGACGACAGCGCCCGCAAGCCCGTGCAAGAGGCGTGCAAGCCGGCTGCAAGTGCTGGGCTGCATCGTCTACGGCATGAACCTCACTGCAACTCCCCCAGCCATCGAGGCCGACGGGCTCGTGAAGCTCTTCGGCCGTCAGCGCGCCGTCGACGGCGTGAGCCTGTCCGTTCCGACCGGGTCGGTGTACGGAGTGCTCGGCCCGAACGGCGCCGGTAAGACCACGACAGTGCGGATGCTTGCGACGCTGTTGCGTCCGGACGGCGGCGAGGCCCGCATCTTCGGCCACGACGTGGTGCGCGAACCGAACGCGGTGCGCTCGCTGGTCGGTGTCACGGGCCAGTACGCGTCCGTCGACGAGGACCTGTCGGCGGTCGAGAATTTGGTGATCTTCGCCCGGTTGCTCGGTCTGAGCCGGGGTGATGCCCGCCGCAAGTGCACGGAACTGCTCGAGGAGTTCGACCTCACCGAGGCGGCGACGAAGCCGCTCAAGAATTTCTCGGGCGGTATGCGTCGACGTCTGGATTTGGCGGCCAGCCTGATCGCCCATCCCCCGCTGCTGTTCCTCGACGAGCCGACGACGGGTCTGGACCCTCGGACGCGCGCCCAGATGTGGGACACCATCCGCAGGCTGGTCGCGGACGGGTCGACGGTGCTGCTCACCACGCAGTACCTCGACGAGGCGGATCAGCTGGCCGATCGGATCGCCGTCATCGACCGCGGAAAGGTGATCGCGGACGGCACGGCCGACGAGTTGAAGGCGTCCGTGGGCGTCTCCTCCCTGCAGTTGACGCTGGTCGATCGCGGACAGACCGACGACGCGCGTTCGGTGATCGCCCACACCCTCGGTGTGGAGGTCGCGATCACCCCGGAGATCGGCCGCCTCACCGCGCCGATGACCGATCCGTCGCTCGCCGTGGAACTCCTGATCCGACTGCGCGACCACGGGATCGCCGTCGACGAGATCACCGTCCAGAAGCCGAGTCTCGACGAGGTCTTCCTCACCATCACCGGCCACGGGGCAGACGCCACCGAGGCCGACACCGAACGGAGCGTCGCATGACCACCACCCTCGAATCCCGCGCTCACGCGGGCCCCCAACCGATTCCGGAAGCCCGGAACCGGATCAGCCTCGAGCAGTCCGTCGCGAACACGCTGACCATGGCGTACCGGGGGCTGCTCAAGATCAAGCACAACCCGGAGCAACTGTTCGACGTCGTCGTCCAGCCGATCATCTTCACGTTGATGTTCACGTACATCTTCGGTGGCGCCATCTCCGGCGACGTGGCGTCGTATCTGCCGATAATCATCCCGGGCATCCTGGTCCAGACGGTGATCACCACGTCGATCGTGACGGGCACCCAGTTGCGGGAAGACATGGACAAGGGCGTCTTCGACCGCTTCAAGTCCCTGCCGATCGCCCGCATCGCGCCGCTGTCCGGTGCGCTCCTCGCCGACGTCGTGCGGTACGGCATCGCCACGACCATCACGTTCGCCGTCGGTATCGCGATGGGGTACCGGCCCGGCGGCGGTGTCGTCGGAGTGGTGTCTGCCGGCGCGCTCGTCGTCGTCTGCGCCTTCTCGATCAGCTGGATCTTCGCGCTGATGGGTGTTCTGATGAGCAAAGCGTCGTCGGTGCAGGGCATTTCGATGCTCATCCTGTTCCCGCTGACGTTCATGTCCAACGCGTTCGTGCCCGCCGACACGATGCCGGGCTGGATGCAGGCGTTCGTGAACGTCAACCCCGTGTCGCACGTCGTGACCGCGGTGCGTGAACTCGTCAACGACGGCCACTTCGGTGTCCACGTCGTGTGGTCGCTGCTCGGCGCCGCCGTGATCGTCGCGATCATGGCACCGCTGACGGTCCGGACGTACATGCGTAAGGCCTGACACCCGAACAACGAAGCGAGCCGGTGGGCGCGGGGTCCACCGGCTCGCTTCGCCTATTTCTCCAGTTCGGGTGCGTCCGCCTGCAACTCCCCCACCTCGGTCTTGAGAATCCGCATCGACCGTCCCAGGCCGCGGGCGGCGTCCGGAAGTTTCTTCGACCCGAACAGCACCACGAGCACCACCGCGATGATCGCCCAGTGGCTCGGGCTCAGCGCCCCCACTACTGGGGCTCCTCACCGTCGGGGTACACGGCGTCCACCTCGACCTCGACGAGCCAGCCGGCCGCGGGCAGGCTCGCGACCTCGAGCGCGAACCGGCTGGGACGCGCGGAGTTCCGTTCCATCGGCGCAGCGGGTTCCGCGGTGCCGAGCGGGACCAGTTCGGTGTCACCGGTCTCGAGGTTGGTGTTCGCGAAGAACTGCCGGTAGGCGCGGTTCCAGCCGGCGTAGTCGGCGCGGTCGGTGCCGGGGGCGTTGTCGAGGAACACCCGCATGGTCACGACGTCCTCGAGCGTCAGTCCCTGTGCCTCGAGATTGTCGCGAATCCGCTTGAGCGCGTTGATGCCCTGCGCTTCGGTGATCGTGACTCCGGCCGGGAGTGCGCCGCCCGCGAACACGTCGGTGTCGATGTACGACTCGGGGGTGCCCTCGGGTGCGGCCTTGTTGGAAGCGCCGGGACCGATGCCGCTCGACTTGTAGACGGCGGTGCCGCCACCGATGGCCACACCCTGCGCGATCATCGGATTCGCCTCGCCGGCTTCGAGAACGGACTTCGAGACGAACGTGCTGCCGGGCGCTTCCGCTGCCGCCTCCTCGGAGGAGCACGACGCCGCCCCGGCGATCAGAGCGGATGCGGCGAGCGCGGCGGTCACGGCCTTGGTACGAAAAGACTTCACAGTTCACGACTCCTTGTTCGAGGGGAAGGTCAGGCTTCCTGGGCCACGCGCTCGTGGATGTGGGTGACGACGTCGCGGGCGGACGTCAGGGCGCCGTGCTGCCAGGCGATGGCGTTGGACAGGTGGTCGCCGGCGAAATAGATCTTGTCGACGGGTTCGAGCAGCTTCTCGTACTCGGGAGTGGCCGCCCCGCCGTGCGATCCGCCACTGCCCGCCCAGTTGGCCCAGGCACTCTCGGAGTACTTGGTGCGCCGCCAGCTGCCCGAGAACGACGACGAGATGTCGCGGGTGTACTTCTCGCCGTGGATCTCCGAGCCCTCCGCGATCGCCTTGGCGAGCCGCTGGCGGTGCGTGAGGGACTCGAACGCCTCCTGACGCTTGCCGCTGCTGTAGTAGGCGACGACCACACCGCGATCGGAGTTGTAGTGGTCGTACGGGAACATGATCTGCGAGATGTCCTTGTCGGTGTTGGACGCGCCGCCGTAGATGCGGTCCTCCGTCTCCCACCACCGGCGCGAGTACTCGATGCCGAGCTTTCCGGACGACGACGGCTTGGCCGCCTTCAGCGCGGTGAGCACGTCGCCGGGCAGATTGTTCTGCAGTCGTCCGACGAGGTGCGGCGGGATCGTGCAGATCGCGTAGTCGGCGGTGATCGACTTCTTCGAGCCGCCGGCGGTGTATTCGACGGTGACGCCCTCGGACACGTTCTTCATCGACGTCACCTCGGCGCCGAAGACGATGTTGTCGGTGCCGATCCTGTCCTGGAACGCGTAGTAGATCCGGTCCATGCCGCCGACCGGGGTGAACATCATCATCGCCTGGTCGTAGCCGAAGTCGAAGCTGAAGTTGCGGCCGATGCCGCTGCGGATCACTTCCTGCATCGCGAACGGCTTCTTCTCGGTGCCGAAGTTCAGGCCGGCTCCGGGCTCGGAATCGTAACCGCGACGCGAGGATCCGAGGTAGCGGCCGTCGTCGGACAGGTCACCGAAGTCGCTGAGGAACTCCGACAGCGCATCCTTGTCCTCCCGGCTCAGTACCTGATCCAGGGCACCCTGATCGGTGGCCTTCTTCAGCAGTTCCGACATGTAGCCGAACGTGTCGGCCTTCGCGGCCCGGTAGGTGACGGACTGGCCAGACAGCGACGTGTCGCTCTGGTAGTTCACGAACGTGTTGGCGTTCTGGTTTCCGAATCCCTGGATCTCGACGCCGAGTTCGCGGCAGTAGTCGAGCGTGATGTGGCTCTGCGGGATGCGGGTGGCGCCGACGTTGTAGAAGTGGCCCTCCGAGAACGTGCACTTCTGCGTCTCGCCGCTCAGGTCGGTCTCCTCGCTGCCGCCCCGTGCGGTCCAGACGCGGCCACCGGGCCGGGTGCGGGCCTCGAGGACCGTCACCTTGTACCCGGCCTTCTGCAGTTCGAATGCCGAACACAGACCGGCGGGGCCGCCGCCGAGCACGACCACGGAATGGCTGCCCTTCACCTTGCCGATCAGGTCGCCGGCCGCGAGCGGCTGGAAGGTGCGGGCGGGCGCAGCGGTCGACGGTGCGAGCCCGAGCGTCGACATCGCGCCGTACGCGAGGCCTGCGCCGCCGGTGGCCCCGAGGCCCTTCATGAAAGATCTACGTGTGAATGCCAATTCGCGCTCCCATTCTTGCGCCCGGCGACCCGGGTAACTTGTCCGGATTCATCCTGGGAGGGAAGCGAGTCGGGAAGTTGTCGGCGGCGAAACAGTCTGAGGCCGGCGAGCGAGAACGGGCGCCGGCCGTTCTCACTCCCGAGTCGGAGTTCGACCCGAAACCGAAACTTTTCGGCAACACGACCCGGCTAGTTTCACGCGCATGTCAGCCCTTTCCGACGCCATCGCGCGTTCGTTCGCCACCGGCGAGCCCGAACGTCAGGCCCTGTCGCCGTTGCGTGCGCTGGGCAGGCGGCAGTTGTCGGGCTTCGAGGTTCTCGCCCAGTCGGTGGCCACGACGGCGCCTGCGGTGTCGATGGTGGTCCTGCCCGTCACCATGTTCACCCACCAGATGCTGCTGAGCGGTCTGATCACGATCGTCGTCGCGACGGTGGTGGTCTCCCTGATCGCGGTGTGCGTCTCGCAGTTCACGCGACGTATGGCGGCCGCGGGCGGTCTCTACAGTTTCGTGTTCCAGGGCCTCGGCACGCGAGCCGCGCTGACGGCGGGTGTCGCCATGCTGACCAAGTACGTGGGCAGTGCGGTGATGACGCTGTACCACGGTGGCCAGGCCGTGATCGCGACGCTCGGCTTCTTCGGGCTGGAACTGCGCGAACCCGCCGAGCGTCTCCTCGTCTACGCCGGGATCGCGATCGTGATCCTCGCCTGTCTGGTCCGCGGGGTGCGGTTCGCGGCCCTCGCCATCCTCGCCGTCGAATCGTGCTCGTTGCTGTTCATCGTCGGTCTGATGATCGTGACCGGCGCGGGCGGTCAGCACGCCGCGGTGCCGCCGTCCGATTCCGCGTACGGGCCGCTGCTCATGACGCTGGCCGCGGTGTTCGCCCTGGCCGGCTTCGAGAGCTCCACGTTCTTCGGGCCGGAGGCCAAGCGCCCGCTCGCCACCGTCACCCGCACCGTGATGCTCACGCCGATGATCTGCGGCGCTCTGTTCATCTTCTCGGCGTGGGCCGCCTGGTCCGGTCGCACGGACACCCTGGTCAACGCGTATCTGCACGGCACCTCCACCGGGGTCGACTCGGCCGTGGTGATCGCCCTGAACCTCGGGTTGGGCACGTCGTGGCTGGCGTCGGCGATGGCGTCGTCGAATGCCGCGTCGCGGCTGCTGTATTCGATGGGGATCGAACGAGTCGTGCCGCGTCTGTTCGCCCGGGTGCACCGGAGCTACCGCACCCCGTACGCGGCGCTGGCGGTCATCGTGTGCGCCGTGTGCGTCGGTGCCGCGACATTCGGCATCGTCGGCAAGTCGACCGGATTCGGTCACGTGCAGTTGATTGCCAGGAGTGCGGTGGTCGCGGCGTACGTGTTGGTGGCCGTGGCGTCGGTGCGGTTCCTCAGCCGGATCGGGGAGCACACCCCTCTCGTCCTGGTGGCGGGAGTCGCGGGCAGCGCCGCCGGCGGACTCGTCCTGGCCTACATGCTGTTCGTGAACGTGGCCCACGGCTTCGCTATGGTCCCCACCGTGGTGCTGACCCTGTTGCTGTCGGGTTCGGCGTGGCAGCTGTACCTGCGATGGCGCTACCCGGCGAGCCTGCGGTCGATGGGTGTGTTCGATACCGCGGAAACAGACGATGTGCTGCCGGGAGCCGGGGTGTTCGCCACGGACGCCGCCGGGAACCTCGCGTTGACGGCGGCTGGACGTACCCCCGGGTCCCGGTGATGGGCGCCCGAGCGGGGGAGATCGCGGGCCACGAACCACGCGCCGTGCAGAAGGCACTCGCCCTGCTCGAGGCCGTGGCTCAGCTCGGGTCCGGGGCGACCGCGCGAGACATCGCCGCACACGCGGGGATCCCCCAGGCCACGGCGTACCGGCTGCTCAATCTCCTGACCGCCGACGGCTATCTGGTGCGGATCGCCGACCTGTCCGGGTTCGCGCTGGGCCGGCGGACCAGGCAGCTGGCGGGGGCGGATGCGGCGCCGGACCCGGTCGACCACCACGCCGTGCTCGAAGAACTGCGCGAACAGGTGCGTTTCGGGATCCATCTGGCGTCGTTCGCGGGCGGCCGGGTGCGACTCGTCGACCGGGACCCCGACCACGAACTCAGCGGCGAGAACACGATCGCCGCGCACCTGCACGCGTCTGCGATCGGCAAGATCCTCCTCGCGTCCCGTCCGGACCTGGTGCCGTCGAGTCTGCGCCGGGTCACGTCGCGGACCGTCACCGACATCGCCGCGCTGCGGGGTGAACTCGACGCCGTCCGTCACACCGGTTCGGCCCGAGAGGTCGACGAGGTGCGGGTGGGCCGCAGCGCCGTCGCCGTCCCGGTGCACGATGCGCAGAACGCGGTGGTCGGATGCCTTGCGGCGATCGGCAAGACCGGACGCCTGGCCGTCGACGATCCGGAACTCACCGACCTCCTGCGATCGTGTGCGGCCCGGGTGAGCGGCCGGGTCCCTGCCTGAGACCGGCACTCAGCTCGAACTGGCGAGCATGTCCAGGATTTCGGCGCGCACCGCACGACGCGACCAGTTGCCGCACCGATTCTGCGCCGACTCCCAGCGGTCCTCCCCCACGTGCTCGACTGCGAACGCGACGTGCCGGGGGTGTCGCAGCGACGCGATGTCCTGCCGCGCCCGGGCCCGGGCCGACAATGCCAGCAACGCGAGGCCACGATCGGAATCACCGTGCGCGAGCTCGAAGCACCCCACCCCGGCCGCCACGGCCCCGGTGACCGGCAGATCCTGGTAGGCAGCCTGTCCCAGCCTCGACAGCGCTGCCTCCGCGAGCTTCGGCACGAACTCCACCATCATCTCGGACCGGCCGTGCAGCACGTGGGCGCACACCACCGACGCCGCCAGCATCATTCCGAACGGATCGGCGTACGGCTCGGACAGCATCCGGGGATACACCATGTCCAGCGCCTCACGGTAGCGGGCGAGCCCGCGTTCGACGTCGCCGTCCGCGAGATCGATTTCCGCGAGACTGCCGGTGGCGGCGGCCCGCCATTCGTCCGGCTGGTGGTCGTCGGTCCCGGTGCCCGCACCGCGATGCTCGAGTACCGTCTCGGCCAGCACTTTCCGGCCGGCCTCCACATCACCGTCGGCGATCAGCGCGGAGGCCTGGAAGCCCCACAACTGATCCGCCTCCTCCTGCGCACCCAGCTTCCGCATGCCCTCGACGGCGTCCTGATAGTGCCGCACCGCGTGCCGGTAGCGCCCGGACTGACTGTGCAGCGAACCGAGGAACTGCGACGCCATCGCCGTGCCCCACACGTCACCGATCGCCCCGCACAGTTCGGACACCGTCGCGGCATCCCTCATCGCGCCGCGGAAGTCGCCGAGGTTCTCCCGCATGCTGGCCCGCGCGGACAACGCGGCCGCGCGGGTCTCCGGATCGTCCGACCGCACCCCGTCCGCGACGACCCTGGCCAGGCGCCGTCCCGAACCCAGCGACAGGATGAGCCGCACCGCGAACGAGGTGACCGACGGAAGGTCGGGGCGGTCCCGGAGCAGGTGACGCAGCCGGATCCGGGCCCGGGCGAGCGTGCGCGTCTGGCCACCGAACACCAAGTGCATCGCCGCGAGCAGGAACGTGTACGCCACCAGTTCCGAACCGACGTCCGTCAGGTCTGCGGCCGCCGTCGACCCGAGAATCCGCGGCGTCCAGTTCATCACCTCCGAGTGCGCGCCCCGAATGGCCCACAGGCCGCCCAGCACCGGGAACACGGTTGCCACCGTCTCCGCGTCGTCGCGCTCGACCGCCCACCGCAGGACCGCGAGCAGGTTGTCGTGGTCGGCGTCGATGTCGTCCGCGAGCGCAACCTGGTCGGATCGGCACCGGCGGAGCGCCTCCGACGCGAACCGGACGGCCCAGACCCCTTGGCGAGCAAACACTTCCGATTCCTCGCCGGCCGACGCGAGCTGCTCCTCGCCGTACTCGCGCACCGTCTCGAGCATGTAGTAGCGCAGCGTGTCCGACGTCTCCGACACGGACAGCAGGGATTGATTCACGAGGCCCTCGACCGCATCCACGACGTCGTCGACGCCGTCCCACTCCGCGATCGTCCGGGCGGCGTCGAGGGTGAACCCCGCCGGGAACCGGCAGAGTCTGCGCAGCGCGATCTGCTGTTGCTCGCCCAGAAGCTGCCAGCTCCAATCGATGACGGCGTGCAGGGTTCGGTGCCGCTCGGGCGACGTCGGGTCGTGCGACCGCAGCAGCGCGAACCGATGCTCGAGTCGTCGGCCGATGTCCTCGACGCTCATGCTGCGTACCCGCGCGGCGGCCAGTTCGATCGCGAGCGGGAGACCGTCGAGGGTGCGGCAGAGGCTGCGCACCGCCTCCGGGTCGAGACGCGCCGTGGGCCGCACCGCGCGGGCCCGCGCCGTGAACAGTTGCACGGCGGGCGCGTCGTCTTCGTCGATCGCGAGCGGCGGCAGCGGGTACACGGCCTCGGACGCGAGCATCAGGGGTGATCGGCTGGTCGCGAGGACCGTCAGCTGGTCGCCGGCCGCCACCAGGTCGGCCACGACCTCGGAGCACGCGCCGATGACGTGCTCACAGTTGTCGAGGATCAGGAGCATCGGCCCTGCCGACAACGCTTCCCGCAGCCGTTCCCGCGCCGAATGGACGCGGCTGACGGTGAGCCGGCCCGGCGCGATGTCGACCTCGCTGAGCCCGAGCGTGCTGCTGATCGCCGCCACGACGTCCTCGCTGCTGCGCAGCGACGCGAGTTCCACCAGAGCCACGGACGTCCCCGCCGCGGCCCGCGCACCCAGTTCGTGCGCGAGTCGCGTCTTGCCGGCACCGCCGGGCCCGAGGATGGTCACCACCCGCGAAGACGTGAGCAACCGCTCGATCTCCGCGATGTCCGAGTCGCGTCCCAGGAGGGCGTTGGGTGCCGCGCGGAGCCCGATCGCCGTCCGGTCCGGCGACGCGAGGAGCGGAGCCGCCACAGCACCGGGACGTCCGCCCCGCAGGATCTCGGTGTGCAGAGCGACGAGCGCCGGCGACGGATCGGCCCCCAGCCGGGACACCATCCGCTTGCGGAAGGTCGCGAACACGTCCAGCGCCTCGTTGTCCCGCCCGAGCCTTGCGAGCGCCCGCATCAGATGCGCGTGCCCCTGCTCGTCCAGCGGTTCTGCGGCGACGTGGGCCAGCGCCTTCGGGAGGGCGGCGTCCCAGTCTTCGGCCGCCACCAGCGCCGCCAGTTCCGCGGCCTCGAGCTGCCCCCGGATCACTGCGGCATCGGCGGCGAGTTCTGTTGCGGCGGCACCCCCGGGAAGGTCCGCGCCCGGGTCGCCCCGCCACAACGCGAGCGCATCGCGGATCTCGTCCGGCCCGACGCTGCGACCGTTCCCCCGGCCTCTCAGCCGGCGTGCCACGTCCTCGGCGCGCGTCAGATCGACGGCATCCCTGGGCACCGCCAGCCGGTAACCGGCCGGGCCGATCTCCAGCGCTCCGTCCGGCAACGCCGCGCGCAGACGGGAGACCTGCGTGTGCAACGCATTCATCGGGGACCGCGGCGGATCCTCGCCCCACACCTCGTCGATGAGGGCCTGCGCCGACCGGCTCCGGCCGGGATCGCGGGCGAGAGCGACCAGCAGGCTGCGCGCGCGGGTGCCGGGCAGCGGCGCGAGCACGCCCGATCGCCACGTCGATATCTCAC
Organism: Rhodococcus sp. A14; assembly: GCF_011603105.1. Lineage (NCBI taxonomy): Bacteria > Bacillati > Actinomycetota > Actinomycetes > Mycobacteriales > Nocardiaceae > Rhodococcus > Rhodococcus sp. A14. Next base: position 73,343 of record NZ_JAAOQS010000029.1, read on the forward strand.
CCAACAAGGCGACCTGGATCGGTGTGCTTGCCGGTGCCACTCTCTCGTCCACGCTCATGTGCTGGTCCACCGCGTTCGATGGTATTGCACGGCGTGGGTGCGGGCGTCTTCTCGCACGGTGCAAAGATCGGTGCATGGCAACGGCTGCTCAATGGATCGAAGGCGCTCGTCCGCGCACCCTCCCGAACGCGATCGCCCCGGTGCTCGTGGGCACCGGCGCCGCGGCGTCGCTCGGCGGCGCGGTGTGGTGGAAGGCAGTACTGGCACTGGTGGTCTCTCTCGCGTTGATCGTGGGCGTCAATTTCGCCAACGACTACTCGGACGGGATCCGCGGCACCGACGACGAGCGGGTGGGCCCGCTGCGGCTCGTCGGGTCCAAGCTGGTGAAACCGTCGGCGGTGAAGGCTGCGGCCATCGCCTGCTTCGCCGTCGCCGCGGTGGCCGGTCTGGTCCTCGCCGCCACCACCGCGTGGTGGCTCGTGCTGATCGGCGCCCTCTGCATCGTGGGCGCCTGGTTCTACACCGGCGGCAAGAAGCCGTACGGGTACAGCGGCTTCGGCGAGGTCGCCGTCTTCGTGTTCTTCGGTCTCGTCGCCGTGCTGGGCACCCAGTACGTGCAGGCCGAGACGGTGGACTGGGCCGGTCTCGTGTCCGCGATCGCCGTCGGTTCGTTCTCGAGCGCGGTTCTCGTCGCCAACAATCTGCGGGACATTCCCACCGACACCGAGTCCGGCAAGCGCACGCTCGCCGTCCGGCTCGGCGACTCGCGTACCCGCATCCTGCATCTCGTCACGCTGACGGTCCCGTTCGTCGTGACGCTCGTCCTGGTGCTGCGCACCCCCTGGTCGCTCGTCGGACTGCTCGCGCTGCCTCTCGCCGTCCGGGCGAACGCGCCGGTCCGCTCCGGCGGCCTGGGCCTCGCACTGATTCCGGCGCTTCGGGATTCGGGGCTGGCGATGCTGATCTGGGGCGCCGCCACCGCTGTGGCCCTCTCGGTCGCCTGAGCGGCCGCCGGGTCAGTCGCCGTCCGGGAGGACGATGCCGAGGATGAAGTTGACGATCGAGATGATCAGGCCTCCCCATACGGCGGTCCAGAAGCCGTCGATTGTCAGGCCGTAATCGGTCTGGGAGCTCAGCCATGCGGTGAGCAGCAGCATCAGGGCATTGATCACCAGGGTGAACAGGCCGAGCGTCAGGATCAGCAACGGCAGCGACAGCAGCTTCACCAGTGGTTTGACGAAGATGTTGACGACGGTGAACACCGCCGCGATGCCGAGCAGCACCACGATGTCCCAGCCGGTTCCGTTGCCCGAACTGGAGATGTCGATGCCCGACACCCAGGCTGCCGCCAGCCAGATCGCGAACGCGTTGATGACGAGGCGTACCAAGAAGGTCATGGGTGCATGCTGGCACATCGTTCGGACAAACGGGAACTGGATAACCCGGGACCGGGATGGTCAGGCCGCGCGGTCGTCGAGTGCCGCGTGGATGCGACGTCGGAGTTCGCCGACACCGACCTGGACCTCGAGAATCTCCCGTGTCGTGCCGTCGGCAACTCGCAGCACTCCGAGGAAGATGTGCTCGGCGCCGATGTGATCGTCCTTGCGCGCCAGCGCCTCCCGCAGTGACAGTTCGATCGCCTTCTTCGCGTCGCGGGTGAACCCGATGTGCCCCGACTTCCGGCCGAACCAGCCGCGCTTCTCCGCCGGCTCTTCGGGATCGAGGACGCCCTTGCCGAAGTTCTGCTCGAGGCTCTGCCGCACCGCGTCGAGGTCGATCCCGATCGATTCGAGCGCTTCCGCGTCGGCGTCGCTCAAGGCCGTGCCGCGGGTCGCGACGGTCGATCGCGACGTCTCCTCCTCGACGCCGGCGTCGGCGAGGATGCCGTGGACGGGTTCGGTTTTCGCGGACAGCAGCGCGAGTACGAGGTGTTCGGGCCCGATCTGGGGCGACTTCAGTGCGCGCGCTTCCTGTTGCGCGCCGATCACCACCGCCCGGGCGTCCGTCGAGAATCGTTCGAACATGCGCCGTTACCTCCCTCTCCGATTGTGCTTCTGATGGACGGCCTGCCTGCTCACCTCGAGGGAATCGGCGATCGCCTGCCAGGACCAGCCCTGGGCGCGGGCGTTGGCGACCTGGATGGCCTCGAGCCGTTCGAGGAGACGCCGCAGCGCACGCACGGCCCGCAACCCCTCGGCGGGGTCGGGGCTGCCCGCCGCTGCGGCGAGCGTGGTTGCTTCGGTCATGCATGTCAATTTAGGTTGACACCGACCGGGTGTCAACCCGCCTTGACAGATCTCGGGGCGGCCGTCAGTACGCGGCGACCGCCCCGTCGACGGCGATCTGCAGTTCCTTCTGCACGACGTGGGCGATGTCCATCGGCTTCGCCGGGAGGTCGAACAGCGGTTCCCCGACGAAGACGCTGGCCGACTTCACGTTCTCGGGGTCGGGCCCGTGGGCGTCCGGCCCGTAACTGATGCCGATGGACAGCAGCACGGGTGAGACTCCGCGATCTGCCGCACGTTTCGCGATGTGACCGATTCCGCTGTTGATGTGCTGCAGGCGGGTCGGGTCGTCCTCGTTGCACGTGCCCTCGGGGAAGATCGCCAGGTTGTCACCGCGACAGAGCCGTTCGGAGGAGATGTCCATCATGAGGCGGCCCGCGTCGGCGACCGCCCGGAGCCCGTAGTTCTTGCTGCGGAACACCGGGATGCCGCCCATCATGTCGACCTTCTTGTGCAAGTCGGGGTCGACGAACAATTCGTCTTTGGCGAGCACCCGGGTGCGTCCGATCGCGCGGCGCAACGGCGTGTTCCAGGCCGTGGCCGCAAGCGTGTACTGGTCGCTGTGGGTGATGTGATTGGCGGCGACGATCAGCACCCTGCCGGACTTCACGAGCCCGGCGAGCTGCGCCTTCGCGTCGTCCGCGTACACGACCCGCGGCCGGTATTTCGCATACAGCGACGCGTACGCCAGCTTGGCGAGCATCCGATTCTGCTGATGGTCGCGGTAGTACGCGTACACCGCTTCGTAGTTCTCGAGAGTTACCTCGGGCTTGTCCATGCTCGTCCCCACTCCGTCGTCCTATCGCCAGGCTACCAACCTACGGTTGCGTAGCCTACGGTGGAGTAAGTTTTGGGAAAGTGCAGGGAAACTGTGCGAACAGCACGATTTCGGGTACAAAAGACCTGTGATCCGCCCGGCCATTTCCACCGACCTGCCCGTCCTGCAAGACATCGAAATCGCGGCGGGTGCGCCGTTTCGTGACATCGGAATGGACGCCGTCGCCGACGATCCCCCGTTCACACTCGACGAGTTGACCGAGTACCTCCAGCTGGAATGCATTTGGGTCGCGGTCGACGCAGACGATGCCCCGGTCGCATACGCACTCGTCGCCGTGGTCGACGGGGCCGCCCACATCGAGCAGGTGTCGGTCCACCCCGGCCACGCCCGTCAGGGCCTCGGCGCCCTGCTCCTCGACGAGATCTCGTCGTGGGCGGCGGTCCGCGGGCTGCCTGCCCTCACCCTCACCACGTTCGTCGACGTCCCGTGGAACGCCCCCTACTACGAGCGGCTGGGTTTCCGCCCCCTGCCGGAGGACGCCCTGACCCCGGGCCTGTCACGCATCCGCGCCGACGAGGCCCGGCACGGCCTCGCCGCGTGGCCGCGGGTCACGATGTCCCGCCCGGTGACGGCGCCGGTGCGTACCGGCGCGACCGCGCCTCAGCCGGGCTGACCGGGCCACTCCCCGGTCGCCGCGAAGCGGTCGAGCACCGCGGTCGGACCGGTGAGGTCGATACCCTCCCCGGCCACCCAGTCGTCGTCGAAGTAGGTGTCCGCGTAGCGTTCGCCGCCGTCGCACAGGATCGTGACCACACTGCCGGACCGTCCGGCCGCGAGCATCTCCGCGACGACGGTGAACGCACCCCACAGGTTCGTGCCCGTGGAACCGCCGACCCGGCGACCCAGCACCGAACTGGCGTGCCGAGCCGCCGCGATGGACGCGGCGTCGGGCACCCGCATCATCCGGTCGATGACCTGCCCGACGAACGACGGCTCCACCCGCGGCCTGCCGATGCCCTCGATGCGCGAGGGCATCCCCGTCGCGTAGTCACAGGAGTTGGTGTCGTAGCCGCCGAAGAACGCCGAGTTCTCCGGATCCACCACGAGCAGCCGGGTCGCGTGCCTGCGGTAGCGGATGTACCGGCCCAGCGTCGCGCTGGTGCCGCCGGTGCCGGCGCTCATGACGAGCCACTGCGGCACCGGGTGCTCTTCACGAATCATCTGGTGGTAGATCGACTCGGCGATGTTGTTGTTGCCCCGCCAGTCGGTGGCCCGCTCCGCGTGCGTGAACTGGTCCATGAAGTGACCGCCCGTCTCCGCGGCGAGCCGTCGGGCCTCGCTGTAGATCTCCGGCGGCCGGTCGATGAAGTGGCAGCGACCGCCCTGCGCCTCGATGAGGGCGATCTTCGCGCCGCTCGTGCTGCGCGGCATGACGGCCACGAAGTCGAGTCCGAGCATCTTCGCGAAGTACGCCTCGCTGACGGCCGTGGACCCCGAGGACGCCTCGATGACCGTGGTCCCCTCGGTGATCCATCCGTTGCAGATCGCGTAGAGGAACAGCGATCGGGCCAGCCGATGCTTGAGGCTGCCCGTGATGTGGGTCGACTCGTCCTTCAGGTAGAGCTGCACACCCCATTCGACGGGCAACGGGTACCGCAGCAGGTGCGTGTCGGCGCTGCGCTGCGCGTCGGCGTCGATGAGACGGACAGCGTTGTCCACCCAGTCACGCGGAAAGCTCCGGTCGATGACGACGCAGTCGCCGTCCGTCACCGGGACGTGCCCTCACCGCGGAGCCTGGCACGCAGGTCGGCCTGGTCGGCGCGACGCTGCGCGTCGAACGCGGCGATCCCCTCGTTGACCCGCCGGCGGAGTTTCGCGAACAGCAGCAGCGACAGCGGGAGTGCGATGAGGACCGCGAAGATGGCGGCGACGAGCAGCGGCACGGCGACTCCGACTAGTGCAGCCACCCCGAGGATGATGGCGCCGATGACGACGACCAGCAGCAGCCGGGCGATCGAATAGATCGCGACGTCGCGCGCCAGCTGCCCCTTGGTCACCCGCCCGTCCTGCTTCGCCGGTGCGCTCGAATCGGCTGTGACGGGGCGCTCGACCTGGTCTTCTGGCTTCTCGGATGACTCACTCACGCTCCCAGGTTACCCATCGCCGAGCCCGCCCCTCACACGTCCGACTTATCCGATTTGTCTATTACCTCCCCTTTACCAACATTAGATCGTTCGAGTACCCGGGGGGCCAGATGTCACGATGACCGAGATCAGTCGCAACAGCGGCCGGCTTCAGCACAGACCAGTCGAAAGCAGTGGAGGACCGTCGATGAGCGCACCCACCTACAACGGACCCGGATTCAGCGGATCCAACGAAGCCCTCATGACCCCGGGCCAGGTGGCTGCCCTGTTCCATGTCGACCCGAAGACCGTGACGCGATGGGCGCACGCGGGCCGGCTCGGATCGCTGCGCACCCCCGGCGGGCACCGCCGCTTCCGCGAGGCCGAGGTCATGCAGCTGCTCCGCTCCCTGACGACGGAGGCGGGCCGACCCTGATATTGGGCGGGCAGCCGTAGAGCTGACCGCGACCGCACTACCCGGACGCCCTGCGACCGGATAAGTGCCCTCTGCCGCCGACGCGGCTACGCTCAGGGATACCGGCTACCCTCGAGCGGTGTAAGGAGGTGCGCGGTGATCTATCTGTTGGCACTCATCGGGCTCGTGACAGTGGCGGTCCTGCTCTGGAAGGCGTTCGGCCCGAACACCAGGCCCGTGCTCAGCAATCGGGTGCAGGGACCCGACGACGATCCGGATTTCCTCTGGAAGGTCGATCGGGAGACCCGTCGGAAGAAGTCCGACGAACCCGATGCCGGTCCGGCGGACCCCGCCGGGTGAGCCGAAGCCGGGGTGCCGGTCGATCCGGCACCCTCGGTCTCATTGCCTCAGCGACGATCCTGTAGCGCGAAACTGGACGCCGGGAAGTCCGACGCCACCGCAGCGGCCAGTTCGAGAAGAGCGTTGCGCGTCTTGGGACGCAGTCGCTCCAGTTCGATCTCGGCGCCCTCTTCGAGGTGCGGATCGAACGGAATCAGCCGGACCAGGCGGCACCGCTGCTCGAAGTGCTCGACGACCTTCGGCAGATCCACCTTGCCCGACCGCGGGCGGACTGCGTTGACGACGGCCACCGACCGGGACACCAGTTCGCGGTATCCGTGGGCGTCGAGCCAGTCGAGGGTCGCGGAGGCGCTGCGGGCGCCGTCGACGGACCCCGAGCTGACCACCACGAGCGCGTCGGCCTCTTCGAGGATGGTCTGCATGGCGGAATGCATCAGTCCGGTGCCGCAGTCGGTGAGGACGATGCTGTAGAACTTCTCGAGCATCGTGACGGTCCGCGAGTAGTCGTCCGCGCTGAACGCCTCCGACACCGCCGGGTCGCTGTCGGACGCGAGCACCTCGAGCCGGTGCCGGCTCTGCGACGTGTAACTGCGGACGTCGCTGTACTTTTCGATGCTCTGCTCGTCGCGCAGGAGATTGCGCACCGTGGCCGGGGTCTCGAGGGGAATCTTCTGACTGAGCGTGCCCCGGTCGGGGTTGGCGTCGACGGCGATGACGCGGTCGCCGCGCAGTGACGCGAACGTGGAGCCGAGGGTCGCGGTGGTGGTGGTCTTGCCCACTCCGCCCTTGAGGCTCAGCAGCGCGATCTTGTAGCAGCCCTGCAGCGGCTGGTTGACCTGCTTGGTCAGCTCGATCCGGCGCTGTTCCTTCGCGCTGTTGCCGACGTTGATGTAGCGGCCGGACAGTTGGTACAGCGCCTTGCGCCATCCCGTGGTGGGGGCCGGCTTGACCTGCTTGAGGAGCAGCGACGTCGACAGGTCACGCGCCGACACCGCGTACTGCTGATCGGCATTCGTGGTGTGCGGGCGGGGTTGCTGGGGTGCGTGCTGGACCGGCGCCTGCTGCGGCGGCGTGAACGCTCCCTGCACGGGAGTCTGCTGCGGGGCCGGGGCCTGCTGCGGGACGGGAGCGGCGGCCGGGGCCTGGGTCTGCGGCCGCGCGGGTGCGGCGGCCGGGGCCTGGACACCGGGCTGCGCGAACGGGTTGGGACCCTGCGGCTGAACGTACGGAGCCTGTCGCGCGGCGTTCCACGCGGCGGCCGATGCGTGGTCGTCCCCGGGCGGATTCGATGCAGGCCGTACCGGCTCCCACATGCCGGCGTTGTTTTCGGACATGACTCAACATCCCCCTCGTGAAGTCTCCATCGTCCCCACCGAATCACACCGATCGGAGACGTCGCGGCGGAAGGATATCAGTCGGTGACTACCGTCAGTTGAGGCCCGCGTACGAGTGCAATCCCGACACCACCATGTTGATGATGAACAGGTTGAACAGCATCGCGACGAAGCCCGCCACGTTGATCCATGCGGCCTTGGTGTCGCGCCATCCCGACGTCGCACGGGCGTGGAGGTAGGCGGCGTAGATCACCCAGGCGATGAACGACACCGTCTCCTTGGGGTCCCAGCCCCAGAATCGGCCCCAGGCGGCCTCGGCCCAGATGGCGCCGAGGATGACGCCCGCGCCGAACAGCGGGAACCCGATGATGGTGGTCTTGTATGCCAGCCGGTCCAGGGTCTGCGCGTCGGGTAGCCGCTCCGCGATCCGCGCGAACACGCCCGTTCCTTCCTCGCCGCGCGGGTACCGCATGCGCAGCAGGAACAGCAGGCTCGCGATGCCCGACACCAGGAACACACCGGAACCGACGCTCACGATGGTGACGTGGATGGGCAGCCAGTACGACCGCAGTGCGGGCACCACGGGTGCCGCGTCCGCGTACAGCACGGTGGCGGCGAGGAACATCAGGATCAGGACGGGGACGAGCAGGAACACCCACATCGACCGGTACGCCGGCTTCGACAGGAGTGCGAGACCGACGACGAGTGCCGCTGCGCAGGCCATCGTGACGAACTCGTACATGTTGCCGAGCGGGAACCGCTCGGTCGCGAATCCGCGCAGCACGATCGACGCGAAGATCAGCACCGTGCCGACGACGAGCACGGCCGCGCCCATGCCGCCGAAGCGCTCGGACATGGGTTTCTTCGGCTGCTCGACCAGTCGACCGGGCACCGAGGGCGCGTCGGCCGAGCGTGCACCGGAGCCTGCCGACACGAGTTCCCGGTCCTGCACTGCCTGCGCCCGGGTGGACGCGTACTGCACGATGAGCAGCACGAGTGCCAGCACCAGGACGGTGAAGGCAGATCGGAAGGCCCAGTCGCTGTACTGCGCCAGTGTCTCGTTGGTCGTCATCGTTGGCTCTCCTGCGCGTCAGGCTTCGTGTCGTCCGTGAGCAGACGGGTGCAGAGTCGGCCGAACTCGTCGCCCCAGCCGGCCTGATCGGTCCGGGCGAGTCCACCAAGCTCTACTACAGTACGTCGTGGGTCAAGATCGGACGCGTCCGCGGGGTAGATGCGGGCCCACACGCGGCGACGCTTGACCAGCAGCGAGACGAGCAGTCCGGCCATCATCGTCAGCGCCGACACCAGCACCCACTGCTGCGCCGGGTCGTGCGACACCTGCAGGTTCACGAAGTCCACGGCACCGTCGAACCGCACCTGGGTGCCGTCGGCCAGCGTCGAACTCTCCCCCGGTTTCAGATTCACCCGGTCCTGCTTCACGAGCCGGCCCTGGTTGATCAATTCGGTGTTCAGCGAGAACAGCGACTGCGGATTGCCCGTGTCGAGGCCGGTGTCGCCCTTGTAGATGTCGATGGCGACGGCCGGGTCGTTCATGGCCGGGTAGCTCGACGCCAGCAGGTTGCCGTGCAACAGCGCGGTCGGGGCGAACAGTCCCTCGATCGCGATCTGATTCTTCCGGCGCTCGTCGGTGTCGGTGTACATGCCGCCGGGCGGGTCGAACCGCATCGCACCGCTGCTGAGGAACGTCGTCGCGTCGTCGGGACGCCACTGCAGCGTCTCGGTGCGGGTTTCCCCGTTCGGGAACGTGACGGTGAACGTCGGCGCGTACCCGTGCCCCTGCAGGTAGACGCGGTCGCCCTCGACGCGAAGCGGGTGGTTGACCTGCAACTGTCCGTCCCGCCACGTGTTCGTCTCGAGGTCGTCGCCGGCCTGGTAGGCGATGTTGGATGTGAACATCTCGGCCTGACCGCTGTCGAGGTAGTCGGCCGCGAAGTCCTTGACCTTGACGCACAGCGGCGTCATGCCGGTGCCGTCCTGCGTGTTGCCCGCCTTGAACGAGTCGAAGACCGCGGGCGACGTGGTGCAGAAGCCGGGACCGTTGTTGGCGACCACGATGACGTTGCCCTCGTAGCCGAACAGCTTGCCGACGGCGATCGCGACGAGCAGCGCCACGAGCGACAGGTGGAAGACCAGGTTGCCGAGCTCGCGGAAGTAGCCCTTCTCCGCGGAGATGGTGATCTCGCCGTCGTGCGCGGCGCGCTCCCCGCCCGCGCGGGTCTCGACCCGCCACCCCTTCAGGTGGGTGCGGATGCGGGCGGCGAGTTCCTCCGGCGTCTCGTCGACGCGGTCCTCGTGGTGGTGCGGCAGTCGCGCGAGGTTCCGCGGGGCAGGCACCGGACGGGTGCGCAGCGCCTTGGCGTGGTCGACACAGCGCGGCAGGATGCAGCCGACGAGGGAGATGAAGAGCAGGACGTAGATCGCGGTGAACCAGAAGCTGCCGAACACGTCGAACAGCTCGAGCTTGTCCATCCACGGACCGAGGGTCGGCCGATTCGAGATGTATTCGTCGACCTTGCCCGCGTTGAGGCTGCGCTGCGGGAGCAGCGCGCCGGGAATGGCCGCGAGGGCCAGCAGGAACAGCAGCACCAGCGCCGTGCGCATGGACGTGAGGCCACGCCAGGTGTTGCGGACGACCGCGAACGCGCGGCCCGGCAGCGATTGACGGGGCACCGGTGCGGCTTCCGGGGCCTCGGAAATCTGGGTGTCGCTCATATAGGGAGGGTCACTTCCGAGATAAAGGCGTCGCGAACCCAGCCGACGAACTGGTCCCACGCGCCGGTGACGAGGGCGACGCCCACGGCCACCAGCATGATTCCGCCGAAGATTTGAATGGTGCGCGCGTTGCGGCGCAGCCAGCCGACACCGCGCAGCGCCCGGGACGAGCCGAGCGCCAGGATCACGAACGGCAACCCGAGGCCGAGGCAGTACGCGACGATCAGGGCCACTCCGCGGGCGGCGGTGGCACCGTCGGTGCCTGCGGCCAGTGAGATGACACCCGCCAGGGTGGGGCCGAGGCACGGGGTCCAGCCCAGTGCGAACACGGCACCGAGCAGCGGGGCCCCGGCCAGGCTGGAGATGCGGCGCGGCTCGAGCCTCGTGTCGCGCTGCAGGGCCGGGATCAGGCCGATGAACACCAGGCCCATGGCGATGGTGACCACCCCGCCGACCCGCATCAGGATGTCGCGGTTGATCGCGAGCGCCGAGATGGCGCCGAACACGGACGCGGTGGCCAGCACGAACACCACGGTGAAACCGGCGACGAACAGGGCCGCGGCGCCCGCGACCCGCAGCCGACCGTCGGCGACCGTCTTCGTGCGGGTGGCCGCCTCCTCCGCGGTGACGGCCGGGGCGTCCGCGCCGACCACACCCGCGAGGTAGGACAGGTATCCGGGCACGAGGGGCACGACGCACGGCGACGCGAACGACACCAGACCGGCGAGGACGCACGCGCCGAGCGCGAGCAGCAGCGGTCCGGATGCAGCAGTGGACTGGAAGGCGTCGCCGACGCCACCGGCGAGAAGGGTAGTGCTGGTGCTCACGATTCCTGCGCCACCCGTTCGACCACCGGCTTCAGGTCCTCGGCGAGCAGTTCCTTCAGGAACACCGCGGCCACGCGGTGGTCCCGGTCGAGCACGATCGTGGTGGGGATGACGCTCGTGGGGTAGTTCTGCCCCAGCGCGATCATCGTCCGCATGGCGGGGTCGTAGATCGACGGATACGACACCTTGTTGTCGATCACGAAGTCCTGCGCCTTGTCCTGCTGGTTGTCCCGCACGTTGATCCCGAGGAACGACACTCCCTGATCCTTGGTCTCCTCGTACACCTGCTCGAGGTCGTTGGCCTCACCCCGGCACGGGCCGCACCACTGCCCCCACACGTTGAGGACCACGACCTGCCCCTCGAAATCGTCGAGCGAGGTGGTCTTGCCCTCGGTCATCAGATCGGGTCCGGACACCGTGCCGATGGTGCCGCGGTCGGCGGGCGGGTCGTAGAAGATCTCCGTCTGTCCGCCCGGCGACACGAAGTCGAACGTGCCGCCCTGGGCCACGGCGTCGTCGCCGGACGCACACGCCGACAGCGACACCGCGGCCGTACAGATCACCGCGAGAAGCCCGGCGAAGCGCCCCCGACTCATGCCCCGGTCACCCTCGGATCCGACGCGCCCGCGGGCTCCGAGTACACGATGTCGATGAGGGTGTCGCCCTCGTAGACGAGGGACGTCAGCGACGCGAGACCGCACTGGCGGTGCCGCGGGTCGTGCCACAGCCGCTCCCCCTGCAGGAATCGGCGGAGGGTCCAGACGGGGAGCTGGTGGCTGACGACGACGGCCTCGTGGCCCACCGCCGACACGCGGGCGCTGTTGACGGCGGCCAGCATGCGGTGCGCGATTTGCAGGTACGGCTCACCCCAGGACGGTGTGAACGGGTCGCGCAGTTTCCACCAGTGCCGGGGACGGGACAGCGCGCCGTCGCCGACGGACACCTTGAGGCCCTCGAATTCGTTGCCTGCCTCGATGAGGTTCTCGTCGGTCGCGATCTCGACGCCGTGCGCGTCGGCGATCGGAACCGCCGTCTCCTGCGCCCGCTGCAGCGGCGAGGACACCACGTGCGTGATGTCGTGCTTGGCCAGCACCGACGCCACCGCGCGGGCCTGCGCCTCACCCGTCACCGACAGCCGGAACCCGGGGAGCCTGCCGTAGAGGATTCCTCGCGGGTTGTGCACCTCGCCGTGCCGGAGCACGTGCACGATGGTGCGGGTCTGTGTGTGGTCGGGATGATCGGCTTCGGTCACGTTGCGGTTCCTCGGGTCGGGAC